>CAYVUX010000098.1:0-9520 GCA_964455075.1 uncultured Desulfobacteraceae bacterium
GTAAACGCAAATAACCCGGTTCAGCCGGACACGCCAGCGGGCGACCGCTCAAAGCGTGCCCGTGCCGCTTCCCCGTTTTGTGATGAGCGCATCCCATATTGCAGGAGGTGATATCGTATGGAAAAAATCAATCTCGGATCCGCTATTCCCGCGTATCCCATGCCCGTTTCCCTGGTGGGAGCACATGTGGAAGGCAAGCCCAATTTCCTGGTCGTCGCATGGTTTACCATGGTCAGCTATAAACCCCCAAGGATCGCCATTTCCCTGGGGAAAGGGCATTACACAACTCCCGGAATCAGAGAGAACAAGGCCTTCAGCGTTTGTCTGCCTTCCAAGGATATGGTGGAAGCGACCGATTATTGCGGCATGGTATCGGGCAAAACCGCCGACAAGTCGAGGGTCTTCGAAGTGTTCTACGGAGAGCTGAAGACGGCTCCGTTGATCAAAGACTGTCCGCTGAGTGTGGAATGTGAACTGGTAGACATTGTGAAATCCAACGTGAGTGAAATCTTTATCGGCGAAATCAAGGGAGCCTACACGGAAGAGCGGTTTTTGACGGATGGAAAATGCGATTTCCGAAAGATGAAACCTCTGATTCTTTCCCAGCCGGACGCGTCCTATTGGAGTCTCGGAAAACCGGTGGCCGGCGCCTGGAACATCGGCAGGAGTTATAAGGAGTGAAGAAGACGCCTTTTTCAGAAATTGCGCGGGAACTGGGAGGCCTGAGCGTGGCGGCTTTGAGCAAGAACAGGATGCGCCTGAATGAAAGAATGAAAAAGGAGACAGGGCGTTGCAAAGAACGTTCGAAGAATTGCTGGATCTTTGGGGGTGTTGGGGCTCAACAGTCAACACTTGAGGCCTGACCCTTTTTGCCGCGGCGCATGGTTAGGAGCGCTGCTCCACCGAGAAGAGCCGCCGGAAAGAGGGCCATCCACCCTGAGAGCGCCGGAATGCTTACGATCGGCGCTTGAAATGCGTTCACAAAGGTGCAAGTGAAATCCTCCGTCTCGTCCAGGTCAATAAATGCGGTGGCGGAGGTCAGGTCCACGGTCGTGCCCCCGTCGGGGTCCACGCAGGTGACAGCGGTGAGCGTCCAGTCCTCGGGAATGAGCTCGGTCACGGCGTATGTCCCCGGCATGAGTCCTGTGAAGGCTTGGGAGTTGGCTCCGACCCCGTGGTCATCCAGGGCGAAAGTGCCCAGGTCACCTGTAAAATCGAAAACTTGGGGGTTGTCCGGTTGCGCCTCAAGGATAACGGTGATGCTTCCGGGCTGCGGGGGGATTTCCGCGTTTACAAAGGTGCAAGCCACGGTTTCTCCAGAATCAAGATCAATGGCGGCCGAAGATTTGACCCAGATGGAACTGCATGTGGACGTGGATGAGGCCGATGTGGGGCAGGTTCGCAAGGGACAGGAGGCCGTTTTTACGGTGGATGCATATCCGGAGCGTATATTCACGGCCCGTATCACCCAGGTGCGGCGCGGGGCTACAACCACGGATAACGTGGTGACCTACGAAACGGTGCTGGAGGTGGAAAACACCGACCTCTCGCTCCGGCCGGGCATGACGGCAACCGCGGATATCACGGTCAAAAACGTTCAGGATGTGCTCCTCATACCCAACGCGGCATTGCGCTTCAAACCGCCTGAAACGAAGAAAGCCGAGTCCCGCCGCGGAAAGCCGCGCGCATGGACCCCATCGAGGCGTTAAGGCATGAATAGTGGTAGATGGGGTTGAACGTTACTTCCACGTCACTCGCGGTGGTTTGCGGACGGGTATGCGCTGGTATGTAAATTTGGGATAGCCTACCATCATGGCCCCAAAGGCGCGGTGATCATTGGGAAGAGCCAAAGCCTCGAACAAAGGCGGATGGGCATTGGCCGCGCTGTAGAAATAGCCGCCCCAGCAGGCTCCCAGGCCGATGCTTGCGGCGTAGAGATCGAGGTGGCTCAAGGCCAGGGTACAGTCCTCGGCCGCAAAGGCCCAATTCTTGTCTGCATGAACCACGATGACATGGGGCGCGCCCCGGCATATTCGCTCGTCGCCATGGTCCCAGCCTGAAACAACACGCGTGAATCCCATGGTCTCCGCGGCCTCCGGGTTGTCCTGAATCACTTTCCGCATCCAGTCGATGACCATGGAAGCCAAACGCCGGACTTCCGCAGGCTCTTGAATCACCACCCAGTGCCAGGGCTGCTGGTTTTTGGCTGAAGGGGCGGAACAGGCTGTGTCCAGGAGATTTTCCAGGATCTCGCGCGGGACGGGTTTTTCCTTGAATGTCCGGATGGAGCGGCGCCCCCGCAGAAACTGCTCCGCCTGCTTCGGGGTTAGGGCGAGTTCCTGCTCCATCAAGGGGCAGTCTTCCGGATTGAGCCAGTTGAGGCTCAGCGCGCCCGTCGGGCAGACGGTGACGCAATGACCGCATTTCAAGCAGACATCCTTGAAGTCCGAAGTTGGAGTCGGATATTCGTTCCCCGAGTCCATCCGGATGATGCGCGCCGGACATTCGGCCACGCAAATCCCATCCTGATTGCACTTCTCCCGATCAATAGCAATAAAACTCATGGTTGTCTCCTGGTCATCACTTTCCAGAATAGAAATTTGCCCTGATGAGAGACCATGAACACTGCAGGACCAATCGTACATCCAAAATAACGTCTATTCAGGCGAATGTCGATAGAGTGGGTGGATCGGCTCTTCCCGCCCATATTGTGTTCCCATGCCGCCTCGGCTTTTTGCCGCTTCCCTCTTGCACATTAAGCGGGAGAATGAGCGGGTTGATCATCTTTTGAAAAAGGGAAGGACGAAGCGCCGCCGGTCTTTGTAGGAAAAGCGATATCCTTTGTCGGCAGATAGGGTTTGACCCTCCTTGCTCGAATGCGCATAATGGCGGTCATCCCAATTTCGCGAAGGAGGACTGTTATGTGGCATGCGGAGAAATGTGATCTTTGCGGGGATTGTCTGGTGCGTTGCCAGTATGTGGACTACAGCCGAGAGCAAGCGGTAGAGCAGATTCAGGCACTCATAAACGATGAACCGGCCGAAATCCTTGGGCGGTGCGTTACCTGCTGCGCCTGCAACGAGTACTGCCCTACGGGCGCGAATCCCTTTGATCTTATCAACGGGCTCCAGGAGGCTCGCCAGTCATTGGCCATCCCGGAGAAAATGATAAAGTTCATGGATGCCGGCGCCACGGTTCCTTCGGCCCTGATCCCGGGGGCTCCTTCAAAGCCGGCCCTTTCTCTCTGTGTCATGGAGCGGCCGTTGCCCGATGATGCCGTCGGCGGCCAAATGTTTGACGGAATGACGGTTGCGAAGGGAGGGGAGTATTTCTGCTACCTGGGCTATGTGCACATCGGCATGGAAAGCCCGCTCCAGGAGAATGCGCAGACCTATATAGACTCTCTGACTTCCATAGGCGCGCCGGAAATCGTCCTGTTGCACGCGGACTGCCATGCGATGATCCAAAAGATGCCCGAATACGGCATCGAGGTCCCGTTCAAGGCAATACACATTATCGAGTACATGCGGGACTATTTCAAAGAGCATCCGGAGAACATCCAGCCTTTGAACCGAAAGATCGCTTACCAGCGGCCCTGCGCCTCCCGGTATTCCGGGGATATCGAACCGGTTCTGGACGAGCTTTTTGAACTGATGGGTGTGGAACGGGTGAAAAGGGCCTACGACCGGGAATCGGCCCTTTGCTGTGGGGGCCTTTTCTCCCGGATCGACCCTGAGAGGATTCAGCCTACCATGGAAAAGAATATCCGGGACGCCCTGGGTGCGGGCGGCGAAGCCATGGTTTTTCTCTGCCCGTTGTGCATGACCACGCTGGCCAAACCGGCCGATCAGGCCGGATTGAAGCCCATTTTCATTACCCAACTTGCCCGCATGGCGCTGGGGGAAATTCCCTTTCCGGGTTGAAACGAATCGCACTCGGAAACGCGGGGGAGTACAAAGGAAGATTTTTGTGTCCGTCGATCTTGCCTCCGTCAGGCCGTTTGAGCTTTGTTCGATCCGGCCGCCTACGGAGAACCACAGCCTGACCTTCCGGCTTACACGGAACTGCTACTGGAACCGGTGCGGCTTCTGCCCCGCATACAAGTTCGGCGCCCGCTTTTCCAAGCGCTCGCTCGATGAGGTGAAAGAAGATATCCGGCGGGCAAAGCGTATTGACGATCTGCTGGAGGAGCATGGTGTCAAGGCATCAGGGTTCTCCGCGTATGGCAAGATTGCGACTCTGGTAGAGCAGATTGAGGAGGCGACACGGGAGCCGTATCCCGCTGACTCCGGCCCGCCTGCGGAGCCTTCAGAAGGTTTGGATCCCGTGCTGGCCTGGTTTCTTCCCTGGTTCAAGGATCAACCCGGTCTGGAGGACAGCGTGGACCATGTCTTGGCCTGGCGAATGGCGGGGGTCGGGACCTGCTTTCTGGGAGACGCCGATTCGCTCATCCTCAAGCCTGCGTTCGTGGCGGAGATCCTGAATGCGATTCGAGAGGTCTTCCCGGTTATCACCCGGTTCACCGTGTACGGCCGGATGAAGTCGGCCGCGCGGCTGCGGACCCTGGAAGATCTCAGGAGGTATGGCGAGGCCGGGCTCGACCGCGTGCATTTCGGCTTGGAAAGCGGCTCCGACACGGTGCTCAAGTTCGTGGACAAGGGCGTCACCCGGGATGAGCAGATCGAAGCCGGACTGAAAACCCGGGCCGCCGGCCTTTCGTGTTCGGTCTACGTGATGCCCGGTCTGGGCGGGAGGAGGTGGTCGGCCGAGCACGCAAGCGAAACGGCGGATGTGCTTACCCGTATCTCGCCGGACTACATTCGGCTGAGAACTTTGCAGGTATTTCCCCAGACACCGCTTTATGCCTCCGTACAAAGAGGGGAATTCGAGGAGGCGGATGAGGCGGAGGTGGTGCAGGAAATCCGGAGCCTGATCGCAGAAATTGACAGCGACACGGAGATCCTGAGCGACAGCGCGTCCAATCTTCTCAGCATCAACGGGCGTCTTCCCGCGGACCGGATGGAGATGCTGGAGGAGATTGACCGGTACCTGGCCCTGCCCGAGCGCGAAAAGCGGATCTTCAGTCTTCGGTCGAGGCTTCAGTCCTTTCGGTCCCAGTACGGGGGATTTAGCCGGGAAATCGTCCGGACTCTGACGCCCTTTATGAGGGACGGCAGTCTGGATCCGTCCTGCATGTCGGATGAGGAAATAACGGGGATCACACACTTCGTCCGTGCCAGGCTCATGCCGTGAAGAACATAGGGACGGCGGAATCAAATCGTAGCTGTTCCCATATTTTTTTCAGCTAATTACAAAATTGCGTTGCTTGCCTTCTCAGAATGGAATATCTTGCCGGATGACATTACAAATGGCTTCGGGGAACCCGGTCGTGAATCGCTGGGCTGCGAGAGAGCACCGGAGGCGGCGGGATGCAAAGCCTGCGAAGTGCGAAGTCGGCAACGCGTCGGAAGAACTTTTTGAGGAACCGGAAACCAGGGGGTATTTGGCCAGACGAGGAAATGGACAAGGTGTGATTCCAATGGCACTCATCAAACGCTTGGGAAGCAAGGAGGGGAGCCGTCATGAAGAACGAGAAATGTATGATCGCTTTGGCTGTTAATGTATGCCTGTTGATGGGCCTCGTCCTTGCGGGCACCACCACTCACATCTATGCCACCACCGACATTTATGCCATCACCGACATCTACGACGACATTGTCCTCCACGATCTGCTCACCGGATCACCGCGCACTGTATCGGCCCATCCATCGTTGAAGTGGTCGCCATCGGTCTACGGTGATTACTTCGTGTGGGCGGACGGTCGAAACGGTGTCGGAAACCGCGACATCTACCTGTACGACTTTGCCCTGGGCGTCGAGACACAATTGACCTCGGATCCAAACGATCAGTACGCCCCGGTCATCCACGGCAACCGAGTAGTCTACATTGATGAGCGAAGCGGCAACGAAGACATCTATATGTACGACATCTCGACCGGGGTCGAAACGCCTATTGTCACGGATCCCGCCGCCCAGATATCGCCGGCCGTTTACGGCGGTATCATCGCCTGGCTGGACTACCGCAACGGCGCATATCCTGACGTCTATATGTACGATGTGTCGACAGGGACGGAGTCTCCGGTTTCGATCCACGCGGCGCACTATTCGCCGTCGTTCTCGGGAGGGGGATACGTGAGCATCTACGAAGACAAGATCGTCTGGTTTGACTATCACACCGGAAACGCCGACGTGCACATGTACGATCTGTCGACCGGTACAGAGACCCAGATAACTACGAATACGTGGGATCAAACCTTCCCCGATATCTATGGCGACATCATCGTATGGCAGGACAACCGTAACAGCCCTTCGCCCGACCCTGATACCGAACAAAAAGACATCTACATGTACGATTTGTCGACGGGGACGGAGTCGGCGGTGAGCACAGACCCGGCACCCGACAGGCTTCCGGCCATCCACGGGGACCGCATTGTGTGGACCCGTGACGAGGACGTTCTCATGTACGATATGTCCACGGTCACCGAGTCCGTCATTGAAATCGGGGCCGGCGTTCTCTCGCATCCCGACATCCACGGTCACAAGATCGTTTGGGTGGGACCGGCGCCCACAGAGCCCGCTATAAGGCTGCTGTACCTCCCGCTAAACTGGACCGGTACGCAGGCCGCGTTCAACACCGCGGCCGAAACGCAGGTTGACTTTTTCCGAGACTCGATTCCGCTGCAGGAGTGTCCCGAACAAGTGTCGGTAACGACCCTCAATGTGGCAACGCAGAACTTCGACACCTTCGCGTGCAGTTCGACAAACTGCGGCGTCGGTTCCATCGGTCCCTTTGTCGAGGGCCTGGGGATCAACACGGCGGACTATACGGCCGTCGTCGGTCTGGTGGATGGTACACCGTGCTGGCCTACACGGGGGTGCAGCAGCGGCGGCCATGACGTTGTCTGGGCTGACGTGGTCCGGCCGATTACGACGGCCCATGAACTCGGACACCAGTTTGGTTTGGAGGATGAGTATTGCAGCAATCCGGCGGGAAGCACCGACTGCCGGTGCAACGATGGAGATGAAGGGGACCAGACTTGGGCCAACTGCGACGATACGGGCGGTGACGGAGCTGCGACGGGGGACCTCAACTGGTTGGACTCCGACCTGGATTGCGATCCCGGCAGCGGGAGTTGTTGCAGCGGCTGCGGGGGCACGTACCCCGAGGTCTGCTGTGAAGGCAACGAAAATGACGACGGCGGAATATGTACGATGTCCTACGCCAATGCTCCTGCTCCGCGCGCCTTCTGCGAGCATTGTCAAACGCATCTCTCTTCCCTCGATCAACTTAACTGTCCATTGGCGGGCATGTCCCTCGCCATGGTCGCGCCGTTCGCGACTAATCAAATCATAGATGTGGCTCTCCTTGTGCACAATGACGACTCCGTTGATGCGGAGAAGATCATCCTGAGGCGAGGACGGCCCTCGACGGATCATATCCGGGGCGGCAACTACAGGCTTGAAGTCGTGGGGAGCGGCGGAGAGCGGATTTGGAGCCAGGACGTTGACATCTACTTCGACTACTACGGTCCGGTAGAAAAGGGGGTGGATTATTCGGCCATCCAGTATGAGTCTTTCCCCCTGCTCCGCAGGATTCCTTACCATCCGGGTATGGCGGAGCTCAGGCTTTACCATCGCGAAAAACTCATTTTCTCCCGGACTCTTACGTTTTGCAATAAAAACAACGTCTGCGACGTAACGGAGACCTACCTCACTTGTCCGGGCGATTGTCCTCCGGACAAACCGGACGGCCTCTGCCTAGCGAACCGGGACGGCGTATGCGATCTGGACTGCGATGGCAGGGTGGACCCGGACTGCGAAATGGACTGCGTGGAGTGTCTGGACTCGGACAATGACGGTGTAATCAATGCATGGGATCTCTGCCCGAGCACTCCCCCCTGCTTCGCGGTGGACCGGCATGGGTGCAGAAGATGCGAATCCGCTGAGTGTATCAAGATCATTAAACCGGAAAGCGGGGATGTGATCACCACGACACTGACGCTGGCTGCCACGGGCTGTCCCACTCCTGCGGCGGTAAAGTTCACCCTCCAGTGGCCGAATCCGTCCTCAAGGAAAACGATTTTCTTTGAGTGGGTTGACAAGGACCCAGCCGACGGCTGGGGCTTCTTCAATATACCGATCACCCCGATGGTCCTGGCTCCGGTAAGGATCCTGGCGCAGGCACTGGACACCGAGGGCAATATTCTCTGCAAATCGGAATGGATCCCATTTTCTTTCGGGATTCCTAAACGCCTTATCCTCTCCGACTGAAAATTCATGCGGAAGGGGTGAGAAGCGGTCAAACCTTTGCTGTTGACAATTGATGCCCGTAGTGCGCGGTGCCAAAGCAACCTCCTTTGATATCGTGGACGATCCGATAACGCCCTCCAACAGATCATTTGTCAACAGGTAGGCTTTGACTCCGAAAGGGGGCCCCATGAAAGTACTAAACCTGTATTTTTCGACAACCGGGAACACCGAAAAGGTTGCGTTGCGGATCCGTGATACGTTGAAGGCGTTGGGTCATGACGCGGAAACCGTGAAAACAACTGAAAAGGCCATGGAAATCGACATCCTGTCATACGATTTTGTGTTTGTGGGTTCCGGGGTCTACGGCCAGCTTCCGGGCAAAGCCCTCATGGACTTTTCCAGGGAGTCCATACAGAAATATGCCAAGACCGATGAAATACGGCCTGCCGCGCCACGGAGGCAATCGGCTTACTGCATTGTGTATTGCACCTACGGGGGCGGACATACCGGCGTCAATGAGGCTGTTCCGGCCGTCAAATTCATGGGCCAGTTGTTTGATCATCTCGGGTATGCAATACTGGCCGAATGGTATGTCATCGGTGAATACAAGACGGAGAGGCTTCGGCAGATGTCCGTATCCGGTCGACTGGGAGATATCCGGGGCAGGCCCAACGAGCAGGACCTCAAGGAGATCGAAGAAAAGGTCAGGGGGATTTTGAGGTCCTGAAGGGAAATCTTTTTCCATGGACGGGCGGCGGGAAAGAAATTTGGATACATGATGCAGCAAGTCGGTGCGTCCATCACGACCATGCCTTGTCCTGGACCTATCATGCGGTGTCAACGGGCGTGGATTTTCAACGACGGTCGAGGTTGACCTCGATGTTTTGGGGGAGATGTTATGCATTTTCGAAAAGTATTTTCACTTGCACTCATGTTTTTGACGACATTGTCGTTTATGCTCTATGCGCAGATTGCCCGGTGCTGCGTTCCGGTCCCAACCGAAGTCGAATCCTATTTTTTGACAGATCCGTCCGGCATTGAGGCGGCCCCGGCCCGCATTGAATCCAACGGAACCCAGATCGTTTTTTCCTGCGATATCCCCGAGTACTGCGGCCCGGTGGATATCTATATCGGCTTTTTGTCTCCAACAGGAAAGTTCGTAACACTTTAGCTCTTTGAAAAGCTATGCTGCCAAATCGAGTTGACATTCT
>CAYVUX010000099.1:0-6680 GCA_964455075.1 uncultured Desulfobacteraceae bacterium
ATCCAACTGACTGATCTTGCCGACCACCTTTCCTTCCTTGTTGGAAACCAGAATCGCCCGGTGAAGGTACTTGTACCGGGTGCGATCAAGCTCTTCCTGTACCTTCTCCAGGGCCATTACGGCCTCGAAAAGGGTCGCTTCCTCCGAGACGTTCGCGTATTCTTCAAGAGGGACCATCAAGTCTGCTACGGCAATCTGCTTCATATGTCTTTTTCCTCCACCGAGAATTCGCCTCCGGATTTGCAGACCGTGCGTCCGCATTTACCGAGGCGTCTCACAGGGTTTCAATTCATTCCCGTTGCCGGCGTTATCGGGCAAGTCCAAGGGGGTCAAGCAATCCCGAGGATTGACACGGAAATTGCCCAAACGCTTCGTTTCCGGGTGGAAACGAGGGAATCCCCCGGAAGACGGGACGGGCCCCCGAAATTAAAGAAAGATTTGATAATACGCGTAGTTATATTCCCCTTTTCCCCTAAGAGCAAAATTTCAAGGCAGTTTTACCTATCCGGGGCGACAAAGGCAATCATTTTCCGACTTCTCGGAGATGTTTTTTTCATGTCGTCTCAATCTTTTCCGGTGGGGCTGTAATGTCGTCTGTTCCGGCTGTTTGGGGTAAAGAAATTTCGGCTGGACGCATAGAGCCTGACGGACAAAAGCACCTTGCGGTTAACCGTTTACCAGCCGGATCAGCTCAAAGTCCGGGAAGGAATCAATGATATTCAGACAACCGTAATCCTGGTGGAGGCTGAACATCCTGGTGAGATCCAGGCCGAGAGCCCTGCAGAGGATGATCCGGTTTACGCCGCCATGCGCAACAATGACGGCGTTTTTCCTTTGGGATTCGGACCGGATTCGTTTCAGGCAACCGCCGATCCTCTCGTCAAATGTCAGGAGGGGCTCGCCGCCCCCCGGGGCTTCAAAATCCAGCAGGTTCTGCTGCCTGCGTTTGAGTTCATCCGGGTATCGGTCTTGAATCTGGGCAAGGGTCATCCCCTCCCAGTCCCCGAAAAACATCTCGCGAAGCTCCGGCAAAAGCCGCACCGGCGCATCGTGATACCGGGCGATGATCCGCGCCCCTGCCGCCGATCTTTTCAGGTTGCTCCCATATATGGCATGAATCTCCGTGTAGCGGAGCCTCTCGGCCATGTGATCCATCTGGAGGATTCCGGTTTCGGTCAGGTCCACGTCCGTATGTCCATAAACGGGGAAGTCCTCGTAGCCGTTTACCTGACCGTGCCGAATAAGGTAGACTCTGTTCAGACGATTCATGGCAAGGTATCATAGAAGGCCTCTCCGGCGGTGTCAACGGATTCGGCGCCTTCCCCCGCCCGCAGCCGCCCACAGCATCTTCCCTTTTGCCGGCGTTTTACAAAGGGACCCGCATATGATATCGGTATGACCCTGTTGGAAATCAGGCGCGTCCGAGGAGGTTGGAAAAGGTGGAAGAGCGCCTCCGATCACGCACAAGACTCGAAATCCTTAACGCCGGCTGGAAGGATGGGCCATGGTTAAGACGGAAATGCCCTGCTTCGGTCAACTGGACAAGGTCTTCCCCGTGGGGGATGAGGGGTTGAGGGAGGTCCCATCGACGTGTTTTGACTGCGCTGAGAAGACTCCCTGTATGAAGGCGGCATTGGCCAGCAAGGAGGGCCTCGCCTTCCGCGGGGAGATCCTCGGCCGCACAGATGCCAAAGGTCTCCTGGGCCGCCTCAGGCGATGGTCGCGGAAGAAAGAGTTGACGCGACTCATGAAAGAAAGGGAGAAAGAAAGAGAGACCCCATGAAAGTGGAGTTGACGTGTCCCTCTTGCGGGTTTTCAAGAGAAATTCCCAGGGAAAAGATCCCCCAGAACGCAAATTGGGCCGTTTGCCCGCGGTGCAGGCACCGTTTTTCGGTCGCCGGCGTTGCGCCGGAGGAGCGCAGATTCGATCGCGAGGAAGAGCCCGGGACAAGGCATGATCCGGGGGCGGGTCCCCGGCGGGCCCCCTGGGAAAACCGATCCGAGCTTGGGCTGATAAAAAGCCTCTACGAGACCGTCAAGCAGGTCTTGTTCGCCCCCGGAGACCTGTTCAGGAACCTTTCTGTGCAGGGCGGAATAAAAGAGCCGCTCGCATTCGGCCTCCTGATGGGGTCTTTGGGAAACATGATGGGCCTTTTCTGGCAATTCCTCATGGTTTCCGGAGGCCTTTTGACGCTTGCAGGCCGGCCGCTCCTCGGTCAATTCACCGTGGGAGTGTTTCTCCTTCTCGGGCTGGTCATTGTCCCCTTTTTTGTGGCGGCGGCGCTTTTTTTCTACAGTGCCGTTCTCCACCTCTTGCTGCTGGTGGTGAGGGGAGGGGGAAACGGATTTGAGGCGACCTTCCGGGTGATCTCGTATACCAATGCCGCCCAGCTCTGGGGGCTTGTTCCCTTTATCGGCGGATGGATCGGTGGCATCTGGCAATTCGTCGTCCAGGTCATCGGGTTGAAGGAAATCCATAGGACCTCTTACTGGAGAGTGATTCTTGCCTTTCTTATTCCCGCCGTGCTTTTTCTTGCCATTTTCGTGGGCCTCGCCGTGAAGCTTTTCCTCGTTTTTCAAGAGCAAGGATTCTCACACACATGGTCCTGAATCTTGCACTGCTCTCGCTGGGGGTCTGCCTGCTGTACCTGGGATCCGAATGGATGGTCAGGGGTGCGGCGTCTTTGGCCCTTTCCTTTTCCATACGGCCCATGGTGGTGGGACTCACCGTGGTGGCATTCGCCACTTCCGCACCCGAACTCCTGGTAAGCCTGATCGCCGCGGTCAAAGGGTCGAGCGGGGTCTCCCTCGGAAACATCCTGGGGAGCAATGTGGCCAATATCGGGCTTGTTCTGGGGCTCAGCGCGATGGTCAAGCCGCTGGCGGTGGAGGACAAGCTGCTCCGGAGGGAGATTCCGTACATGATCGGAGTCACCGCGCTTTTCTGGGCGGTATGCATGGACGGATGGATTGGGCGACTGGACGGGTTCATCCTTGTGGGCGGATTGGGAGTTTTCCTGTTCATGGGGATTTTTTCGGCCAAAAAGTTGGAATCCGGAGCCGGAGCCGCCGAAGTGCCCGAGGTGGGGGAGAGGCGTCCCCTCTGGTATTTTTTCCTCCTGGTTGTTGGGATGGGCGGCCTGCTCTTGGGGGCCCATTTGATCGTGGAGTCCGCCATCTTTATCGCCAGGTATCTGGGGCTCAGTGAGGTCTTTATCGGCATTTCCATTGTGGCCGTGGGGACATCATTGCCCGAGTTGGCCACCTCGGTGGTGGCCGGAGCTCGAGGCGAACACGACATATCCATAGGCAACGTGGTGGGCAGCAATGTGTTCAATGTTTGCATGGTCATCGGAACGGTCGGGCTGCTCAACCCCATGCCGGTGGGCCTGGAGCTCATGCGTTTCGAATTCCCGGCTATGCTGTTTCTGTCCCTTGTTCTTTTTGTATTTTCCAGGACGGGGTTTCTGCTGAACAGGTTGGAGGGCTTTCTCCTGCTTTTGGGATATTGTCTCTTTGTGGCCCTGTCCTACGGCATGGTTTGAGGTGTCGGTGAACCTTGCTGAAAGTTTGCCGTAACAGGATATGCCTCCAAAGAAACGGACGTGAATCTTGTCGGAAACCATAGACTATTTGAAAATGCTTAATCCCGCCCAGCGGGAGGCGGTGATGACTCTCGAAGGTCCGGTGCTGGTGATAGCCGGCGCGGGCAGCGGCAAGACCCGGACGCTTGTCTATCGTGTGGCCAGACTTGTGGAAACGGGGGTTTCGCCCGAATCGATTCTTCTTCTCACCTTCACAAGAAAAGCCGCGGAAGAGATGCTGGACAGGGCCGCCGCCCTTTCCGACACCAGGTGCCGTTTGGTTTCCGGGGGGACATTCCACTCCCTGGCGCACCGGGTGCTGAGGGGCAAGGCGGACCTGCTGGGCTATACCAGGGCGTTTACCATCCTCGACCGGGCGGACATGGAGGAGATCATTCAGTCCCTTGTTCCCGAGCTGAATATTCCCAAGGGCACTCCCAGGTTCCCGAAAAGAAGCACCGTAGCCAACATCCTGAGCAAGGCGGCCAACCTCGAAAGCCCCATTGAAGAGTTCCTGCTGAGTGAGTACGAGCAGTTCCTGGAATTCGGCTCTGACATTTCCAGACTGGCTTCTCTCTATGCCGGGTACAAAGTAGCCCACGATATGATGGATTACGACGATCTTATCCTGAATCTTCGCAAGCTCCTGGCACGCCATGAGGACGTTCGGGAAGACCTGACCCGGCAATACCGATACGTCCTGGTGGATGAATACCAGGATACGAATTCCATCCAGTCGGACATCGTGGGATGGCTTGCCCACGAGCATCGAAACGTCATGGTAGTGGGCGATGACTGCCAATCCATCTATTCTTTCCGGGGTGCCGACTTTCGCAATATGTTTGACTTCCCAAAGAAATTCCCGGAAGCCGCGGTTATTAAACTGGAGGAAAATTACCGTTCCACGCAGCCCATCCTCACGCTCACCAACTCCATCATGAGCCAGGCCGGGGAAAGATACACCAAATGTCTCTACACGGCCCGCGAGGGAGGGGAATCGCCCTTGATTGTGGACACGAGGACCGAACCCGAACAGGCCGCCTTCGTCTGCCGGTACATCCAGGAGAGGCTGGGCGATGCCAGGGCCGTCTCTGACTTTGCGGTTTTGTTCCGGGCAGGATATCATTCCTTCGAGTTGGAAGCGGAGTTGGCCCGTCGGGGCATGCGCTATGTCAAATACGGGGGCTTCAAGTTCCTGGAGTCCGCGCATATCAAGGATTTCCTGGCCCACCTGAGGGTGGCGATCAATCGTGATGATGCAGTGAGCTGGGTCCGCGTACTTCGGCTCGTAAAAAACGTGGGCCAGGCCAAAAGCCGGAAGCTTATCCAGTGGGTGAAGGACAACGGGATTCCGCCGGACCGGATCGAGGAGTGGCCCGGAATGGGAAAGGGAGAGGCCGGCCTCAGACCCCTGGGGGAGCTCTTTCGACGAATTCAATCCAAGGGGGTTTCGCCGAAAAAGGCCGTGGAAGAGGTCCTCGAATACTATGGACCCACGGTCAGGGAGAGGTTTGACGATTTCCCAAAAAGACAACGGGAACTGGAGCAGCTGATACCCATGGCCGGCCGCTACAGAAAGCTTCGGGCATTCCTGGACGATCTCGTGCTGGACCCGCCGGCCGGTTCGGCGGATCTGGAAACCGAGGAAAAAAGGGACGCACTGACCCTTTCTACGGTGCACTCGGCAAAAGGGCTGGAGTGGCCCGTTGTCCTGGTCATCTGGGCGGCGGAAGGGCGTTTTCCTGCAGCCAGGGCCTACAGAAACCCCCTCGACCTTGAGGAGGAAAGGCGGTTGATGTATGTGGCGGCCACCCGGGCCAAGGACGAGCTCGTTTTCTGTTATCCGGGGTGGGAATCGAACCCGCCGTGGTCGTCCTTGGATTTCGCCGGGGCCGGAGGAGATCGCAGCGGCCTGTCGTCCTTCTTGCGCGGGCTCGATGAGGAGGTAGTCGCTTACCGGACTGCGTCTTACTTGTACGCCTCGTCCGAGGAGCTTGAAGCACGCCCCCGGACCCGGAGTAACCCGCCGGGGGCACCCTCGGTTCGCGACGACGGGTTCGGTCTCCGCCAGGGACACAAAGTCCGGCATCCCGCTTTCGGTTTCGGGGTGGTTTTCAGGCTGGTGGGGACCGACAAGGTGGAGGTGCTGTTCGAACATGCAGGGAGAAAACTTCTTCATCTGGAGTACACTTCCCTGGAAAGGGTCTGACCGGGCAAGGTGAAGCCCCGGCCGATTTGTCAGCCAGGGAAAAAGGCGGAGCCCCGGCTTGGGCGGCAGAGGCTGTTGCCCACCGGGTTTTTTTGAGGGATCCGCCGGAGGCGGAACCGGGAAAGGGGGTAATTTATGAAGATCGCCATCGGGTCGGACCATGCGGGCTTTCGATACAAAGAGATGATCAAGGAATTCCTGGAGAAAAACGGGAACGATGTTCAGGACTTCGGCGCGTTCTCCAGCGAGTCCTCCGATTACCCGAAGTTCGTGCGTCCGGTGGCCGAGGCCGTGGCTCGGGGGGAGTTCGAGCGGGGCATCGTCCTGGGCGGATCGGGCAACGGGGAAGCCATGGTGGCCAACCGGATCCCGGGCATCCGATGTGCCCTTTGTTGGAACGAAGAGACGGCGCGGTTTGCAAGAAGGCACAATGATGCAAACATGCTTTCTCTGGGTCAGCGGATGATCCCCGAGGAGACCGTCCTTGCCATTGTGAAAGTCTGGCTCGAAACGCCCTTTGACGGCGGGCGGCACTTGAGGCGGATCCGGCAAATCGACAATCCAGTGCATGAGGACGAGTCCGGCGGGGCACGCAATCGGGAGGGGAGGCAACTCGAGCCGAAGAAAAAAGCAGTCCAGAGCGGAAGGCTGAAAAAATGGGATGTGCTTATTTCTTTTCGGCAAATCAAGTACTTTGAAGGAGATAGTGAAATCGAGTTCCGGGTGGATCCCGGGCTGAAAGAGCCCACGGTCATCCACGTTCCTTCACCGGAAAGCTGGAAGGCCGAGATGCCCGAGTGGGCGAGGGATCGGAGGGAGGAGATCCTCGGCCGTCTGAAGCCGAAGGTGGCACATATGAAGCCCGAGTGGCGGGAATATTGATCTCG
>CAYVUX010000099.1:6690-9483 GCA_964455075.1 uncultured Desulfobacteraceae bacterium
CTACCGGGTGCGGGAGCTCCTGGAGGCGGCCCAGATCTCGGCCCGGGAATCCCGGCTGCTGACAAGGGATAGGCCTAGAAAGAAGAGTACACCGCGGAGGCCTCTTTAAGGGCTCCTGATTTCACCTTGAGCCCCTGAGAGCGAAGCGTGGTCTCGAGTGCGGCAATAAACAGAAACACATTCCTCGGGCAAGAGGAATGTCCCATCACGCCCACACGCCAGATCTTGCCTGCGAGTTCACCAAGACCACCACCGATTTCAATGCCGAAATCGTGGAGCAGGGCCTGTCGAACCTTCAAGTCGTTCACCCCCTCGGGAATCCGGATGGCGTTCAGCATGGGAAGACGCTCCGTCTCGGGAACGAGCATGGAAAGACCCATGGCTTCGATTCCTGCAACGAGCGCCCGGTGGTTGCGCAAGTGTCTTTTGAACCGGTCTTTCAGGCCTTCCTGCGCAATGATCCGCAGCGATTCCCTCAGGCCGTATATCATGTTGACCGGAGCGGTGTGGTGGTATTTTCTTTCCTTCCCCCAATAGCTGCTGACAAGGCTCATGTCCAGGTACCAGCTGGCAACAGGGGTCTTCCTGGAACCGAGAACCTCCATGGCGCGCGGGCCGAAAGTCAACGGAGCGAGGCCGGGAGGGCAAGAAAGACACTTCTGCGTTCCGGCATATGCGGCGTCGATTCCGATCCGATCCACTCCCACATCCATGCCGCCGAGAGAGGTCACCATGTCGACCGTGAACAGCGCCCCGGCTTCCCGAGCAATGGAGGCCAAATCCTCGAGGGGCTGGCAGACGCCGGTGGACGTTTCGGCGTGAACCACGGCAAGGATCTTAGGGTTCTTCCCCTTGACCGCCTTTCTCACTTCCTCCGGATCGATCGCCCTTCCCCAGATCCCCTCGACCAGGACAAGCTCCACACCCAGCCTCTGGACGAGGTCCGCCATGCGGTCGCCAAATACGCCGTTGGCGCAGACCACCGCCTGATCTCCCGGTTCCAAGAGGTTGATGAGGCAGGCCTCCATGCCCGCACTGCCCGTTCCGGAGACGGGGATGGTGAAGGGATTTTTGGTCTGAAAAACGTAGCGGAGGAGACTTTGGGTTTCATCCATGATGGACAGAAAGGTCGGATCCAGATGGCCGATGGTGGGCGCCGAAAGGGCCTGGAGAACCCGGCCCGGCACATCGCTTGGTCCCGGGCCCATCAGGACCCGTTCTCCGGGATCGATGTCTTTGAACTGGTGAGCATCAAACGGCATGTGTTCCTCCCCTCTTGTAAAATTCCCTCCGTTCAGTGCTAGAAGCCGCAGGCCGGTTCCAGAACACCTGTATTTCCGCCCCGGGCGGCCCGCCATGAGGGAGGATGCCCATTGCTCATCTTGCACTCCCTGATGTGCCGCCCGTCCGGATAGAAAGAGGGGAAACCGGTCTCTTTGCACACCGGCGCTTGACGCCGCGGTTCAAGTGAGAAGCCAACCGCGGCTGGAAAGGGCTCCGGTCTCAAGAAGTTGGAGTATAGGAAAGGATCCCTTGGCATGTCAAGATCGATGGGGCACGTGAATCCTTTGCTTGACAATTGCTGGTTAAAAGGACTAAAAGCTGGTACGGTCAGCCTTTTAGGTGGGGAGGAAGCGGACAGAAGAGCCTTTTTCTCCCAAGAAGGGTTTATTTTTTTAAGGCGGCACGGAAGGAAAGGGGGTGATTGGTGTAGCGGGGAAGGGGGGCAGTGAATCGTTCATGAGAAAGGACAGGATGTTTCACGCAAACGTCCGAAAGGGGTGATGCTATGAATTCACTGGTTTTGGCTGCTATCATGATGGTAGGTTACTTTGTGGCCTATCACACCTACGGAAAGTTTCTGGCACGAAAAATCTTCAAACTCAATCCAGAAGCCGTATGTCCGAGTAGCGAGCTGCAGGACGGGTTCGATTTTGTTCCTACCAAGAAGGAAATTCTCTTCGGCCACCATTTCACGTCCATTGCCGGCCTGGGGCCGATCGTGGGTCCGGCCATCGCCATTATCTGGGGGTGGGTCCCGGCCGCCATATGGGTGTTTTTCGGGGCCATTTTCTTCGGCGCCGTCCATGATTTCGGCGCCATGGTGGTCTCTCTCAGGGCGCAGGGACGGTCCATCGGAGATGTTGCCGCCGATTTGGTGAACAAGCGCGTTCGCAGCCTGTTCCTTTTGATTATCTTCTTTGAACTCTGGATCGTGATTGCGATCTTCGGGCTGATCGTTGCGATTCTCTTTACCATGTATCCCATTGCCGTGATTCCCGTGTGGTTTGAAGTCCTTATCGCGATCTATATCGGCCGTCTGATCTACAAGAGAGGCATGGACGCCTTCTGGCCCAGCATTGCGGCCGTCATTCTGATGTACGTGACCGTGGTGATCGGCGCCTACGTGCCCGTGGATTTCACGGTGATTTTCGGCATGAGCGCCAAGGGCGCCTTGATTACCTGGATCATCATCGTGCTGGCACTGGATGCGTGGCTCGCCTCGGGCCTGCCGGTTACCACGCTCCTCCAGCCCCGGGACTTTATCAACTCCCATCAGTTGATGGTCGCCCTCGGGTTGCTGACGCTGGGAGCGATTGTGGCGCACCCGACCTTCGTGGCCCCTGCCTTGAACCTCGCGGCGGAAGGCGCCCCCCCGGTCTGGCCATTCATCTTTGTGGTGATCGCCTGCGGAGCCATCTCCGGGTTCCACAGCTTGGTAAGCTCCGGGACTTCCTCCAAGCAGTGTGACGCCGAGGTCCATTCGAAATTCATCGGATACGGCGGAATGCT
>CAYVUX010000100.1:0-9435 GCA_964455075.1 uncultured Desulfobacteraceae bacterium
TTTTCCTCTTTCCCGACCGTAAATCCCGCCGTATCCTTGGGAACCACCAGCATGCTGATCCCGCGGTGCCCCTTCTCCTTGTCCGTGTAGGCCACCACTGTGATCACGTCGGAAACACCTCCGTTGGTGATGAACAGCTTGTTTCCGTTGATGAGGTACCCCCCGTCCTTCCTAACGGCCGTCGTTCGGATCCCTGTGACGTCGGAACCCGCAGAAGATTCTGTGATGGCACACGCGCCCAGGGATGTTCCCTCAGCCATCGGCTTGAGCCACTTTTCCTTCTGCTTGTGGTTCCCACCGATTAGCAGGGGGTCGGTCGCAAGGGCCTGGGTGGTGAGGATGACCGATGTGGAGGCGCAGACCTTGGCCACCTCCTCGATCACAATGGCCAGTGAAAGCATCCCCACTCCGGCTCCGCCGTATTCCTCTGGTACCTGGACGCCCAGCAGGCCGTTTTCCGCGAGAATCCGTTTGTTTTCGTGAGGGAATTCCTCCCTTTCGTCGATATCGGCCGCCCTTGGTCCGAATTCGTTGACGCTGAGCCTGCGGACCATGTCCTTAAGTATCTGCTGATCTTCTGAAAGCCTGAAATCCATCTAACCGAACTCCGAAGCGGACCCAACCCTCACTGGGAGTCCGCCATCTAGGTCGCCTCTGGGGCTCTTTTGTGTTCACGTGCATCTTTGATGAGTTGGATCACCTGTTCAGAAGCGCTGTAAGGATCCAGCTCCAACGCCCCTATCTTCTCCACCCAGCGCTGAAGAACGGGATCGGAAGAGAGTTCGGCCAAAAACTCGTCCCGAATCTGTTGGGTGAGGATGTCCAGGAACTGTTTGGTTCTCCGGTCTTTGTTCTCTTGAAACAAAAGGCTATGCTGCTTTAAGTACTCGAAATGGTCACGAACAGTACCAACCAAAACCTCAATCCCTGTACCGGCAGTGGCGGAGGTCTGGAGGATCGGCGGAACCCATCGGTCCTTCTCGCCGTGGCTCCACTGGAACTCCCGGACGGTCAACAGCTCCGCCACCGTCTCATCGGCGCCCGGCTTGTCGGACTTGTTGACCACAAAGACATCGGCCACTTCCGTGAGCCCCGCCTTCATGGCCTGGAGGGTATCCCCGTAGCCGGGCATCAGCACCAGCAGCACCGTGTGAGCCAGGCCGGCGATGCCCACGTCCGCCTGCCCAACCCCGACCGTCTCTATGATCACGATATCCTTCCCCGACACATCCAGGATATCGGCGGCGTCGTTCACTGCAGCCGAAAGTCCCCCGGAGGCCCCCCGTGATGCCAGGGAGCGGATGAACACCCCCTTGTCCCCGCTTAACTCGATCATCCTGGCCCTGTCTCCCAGGAGGGCTCCCCCGGTAATCGGACTGCTTGGATCTACGGCAAGCACACCCACGGTGCGGTCTGCCTTCCGGATTCGGCTTACAAGGGCGGATACGAGGCAACTCTTGCCTACTCCCGGAGGACCAGTAACGCCGACTAGATGTGTTCTTCCACATTCACTGTAGAGGTCCTTGACCACCTGAACCGCTTCCGGGTCCCGTCTCTCAATCCGGGTGATCAGTCGCGCCGTGGCCCGGATATCACCGCTTCTCACCCTTTGTATCCATGTTTCGGTCATGGGACTGGGATCCTATGATGCATGCTCACTCCCGACTCTCCGGATGTATTCGACCGCCTTCTCCACCAGGGTGCCCGCGGGAAACACTTCCCGAACGCCCATATCCTTCAGCTTGGGAACGTCGGCAGGTGGGATGACGCCACCCACGACAACCGGGATGTCGGAGGCATCCTGTTTTCGGAGCTCTTCCATCAGGATGGGGATCAAAACCAGGTGCGCACCAGAAAGGATGCTGACCCCGACCACGTCCACGTCTTCCTGGATCGCGATATCGGCCACCATCTCCGGCGTATTCTTGAGACCGGTATAGATGACCTCCATACCGGCCTCCTTGAGGGCCTGGGCCATGACCAGACCTCCTCGGTCATGGCCGTCCAGACCGATCTTTGCTACCAGCACCCGGATGGTCTTGTTCATCTTTCGAACTCCTCGCGTTCAATGACTAGATGCCCGAGATGTGGGACTTCTCATCGAAGCTTCCGTACCGTTCCCGGTACACGTCCCAAATCTCTTTCAAGGTCGCATAGGCCTTCACGGCTTCCATGGTGGCGTCCATCAGATTCTCGTCCCGAAAGGCGGCTTCTCTCAGTTTGTCCAAGGCCGCGTCCACGGACGCCGAATCCCTCCGCTCCTTGAGATCCTCGATGCTCCGGATCATGGCCCGCTCGAATTCCTCATCGATCTCAAGCAAGTCCATATTTGGCGCTTCCTCTTCCACATACTCGTTTACCCCTACGATAACCTCTTCCTTGCCCTCGACCCGCCGCTGATAGGCATAGGCCGCTTGGGTCACTTCCTTCTGAATGTACCCTGAATCGATGGCCTCGATAACACCGCCGATCTCATCGATTTTTTGGATATAGGCCATGGCTTCGTCCTCAATTTCCTTGGTGAGCGTCTCCACGAAGTAGCTCCCGCCCAGAGGGTCCACGGTATCGGTAACACCGGATTCATTGGCCAGGATCTGCTGAGTTCGGACTGCTACCTTGACGGCCTCCTCTGTGGGCAAGGCCATGGCCTCGTCCATGGCGTCCGTGTGGAGGGACTGCGTGCCGCCCAGTACGGCGGCGAGAGCTTGGACGGCCACGCGGACGATATTGTTGAGGGGCTGCTGGGCGGTGAGGGAAACCCCAGAGGTCTGGGTGTGGAAACGAAGCTGCATGGATCGCGGGTTCCGGGCACCAAACCGCTCTTTCATGATTGTGGCCCAAATCCGCCTGCCGGCGCGGTATTTTGCGATTTCCTCGAAAAAGTTGTTGTGTGCATTCCACATAAACGAGAGCCTAGGTCCGAAGGAGTCTACGTCCATCCCCCGTTCGATGAATGCGTTGACGAATTCGATTCCGTCCGCGAGGGTGAAACCCAGTTCCTGTGCGGCGGTGCAGCCCTTCTCCCGAATCTGATATCCCACGATACTGATGGGGTACCAGTTGGGCATGTGATTGGTTGCATGTTCCACCACATCTGTACACAGTTTCAGTTCGGCCCGCCTCGGGACCACCCGGACGTTCGCCGCCACGTCCCGGCAGATGCTGTCGTTTTGATAAGTTCCCCGCAGCTGATGGGGCTGAACCCCCTGCTTCTCCGCCGCGGCGATGAACATGCAAGGAATGGGCGGATAAGCGATCACCAGAGAGGTGCTCACCTGCGCCAGTGGAATGCCCTCGAAGAGTGCCTCGATGTCTTCCAGGGAGTTCGCCGGGACGCCGTCCCGACCAATTTCTCCTCTTGCAAGCGGATGATCAGATCCCAAACCGTTGATGGTGGGAAGGTCGAAGGCCACGTTCAGGCCGGGAGCCCCGGATTTCATGAGATACTTGAGCCGTTCGTTGCTCTTCCTCGGATCTCCAAAACCCATGAACTGACGGATGGTCCAGAGCCGCCCTCGATACATGGTGGGATGGATGCCGCGGGTGTAGGGATATCTTCCAGGGAAGGAAAGATCATCAAGGTAGTCGAACCCCTTCACCGCCAGATCCTCCGGAGTATACAGCCGCTTGACCGGGATCTCGCCCATCGTAATGAAGCGGTCCTTTCTCTCCTTTGCGTCCCGGGTCTCCTGTTCCCACTCTTCTCTGGATTGCCTGATCTTTTCCAATGCCTTCGGGTCGAACATCCGCTCCTCTCCTCATCCGATGCAAATGCGGGCAACGGATTATCTTTCAATGCACATCGCCATGCCCTGACCGCCTCCAACACACAAACTGACCAGCCCGCGTTTTCCTCCCCGTCTCTCCAGTTCGTTCATCAAGGTGATGATCAGGCGGGTCCCGGAATTCCCCAAAGCATGACCCAGCGCGATGGCGCCCCCATTGACGTTTAGTCTCGCCTTCTCCTCTTCGGACAATCCGAGCTCCCGGATAACGCCCAGGGACTGGGCGGCAAAAGCCTCATTCAGTTCGATGAGGTCGAAGTCCGAAAGGGAGTATCCGGTCTTTTTCTGGAGTTTTTGAATAGCCGGGACTGGACCGAGGCCCATGTAGGCCGGATGCACACCCGCCGAGGCATACGGGCCCGCCCTCAACCGCGGCTCCAGACCCAGTTCTTTGGCCTTGGATTCGGACATCATGAGCAGGCAGCTCGCCCCGTCGTTGAGGGGAGAAGAATTCCCGGCGGTGACGGTACCGTCCTCCACGAACGCGGGCGGAAGCTTTCCCAGTTTCTCCGGGGTGGAGTCGGCACGCACCCCTTCATCGCTATCGAATATCAGGGGCTCTCCCTTTTTCCGGGGGATTTCAATGGGGATGATTTCGTCGCTGAACTTCCCCTCCTCGATCGCCTTCGCGGCCTTTTGGTGACTCGCGGCTGCGAATTCATCCTGTTCCCTTCGCGGGATATCGTACTTCCTTGCCACGTTTTCGGCCGTGATTCCCATGCTCACGCGCTTGCCCAGGTATCGGCCCCATTGCTCCTCATCCCCGCAGGTCCGCTCGCTCCCTTCGAAAAAACCGTCCAGGAAACCTTTGTTTCCCGCCCGGAGCCCCCAGCGGGCTCCTTCCACATAGTAGGGGATAGAGCTCATCGCCTCGGTGCCTCCCGCGATTACCACTTCGGCATTGCCCGAGCGGATTAGCTCCGTCGCCGTGGTCACAGCCAGAAGTCCCGAAGCGCATTGCCTCTCTACCGTCTGTGCAGGGATGCTGTAGGGAAGCCCGGCCCGGAACAGGCTCAGGCGGGCCACACCCGGATAACCGTTGTAGTGGCAGTTTCCCATGACCACCTCGTCGATCTGCTCCGCATCCAGCCGGGTCCGCTCCAACAAGTACTTGATGACATGACCGCCCAGATCCTGGGCACGGAAGTCCTTGATTGCACCCCCGAAACGGCCGACCGCAGTTCGAACCCCGTCTATGAAAACAATGTCTTTCTCGTCCATACGCTCCCCTCTGCATGTTTCCCGCGAACCTGTCAGTCCCTGGAACCGACAACGGCGACGGAGGCCTGGAACCCCCCGGTGGGATTTCCGCCCTGGCAGTGGGCCAGACCGAGATCCACCCCTTTTACCTGCCTTTGATCCGCCTTACCCTGGATCTGCTTGTAGAGTTCATACACCATCCGAAGGCCGCTGGCTCCTACCGGGTGGCCGAACGCCTTCAGCCCCCCGTCCGTATTGACCGGAAGTTCTCCCTTGAGGGTGAAACTTCCAGCCCTTACGTCTTCGGCCGCCCTGCCAGGCTCGCTGAAGCCCAGGGATTCGTAGTTGATCAATTCCGTTATGGTGAAGCAGTCATGTACGCTCGCGATTCGGATCTCTTTTCTGGGATTCTTGATTCCCGCCTGCTCGTATGCCTGGCGGCTCGCTGCCACGGTCTCGTTCCAGATGGTGTAATCTGAATCTTCCCGGTCTTTGATTCGGCCGGAATACACGTCCCTTCTTCCCAAGGCCAGACCCAAGCCTTTTATCAGGATGTAATCGTCCCTGAAAGAAGACGCCATATCGGCCCGCGTCAGCACGGCGGCGGCGGCTCCATCTGTGGTGGGACAGCAGTCAAAGAGGCCGAGAGGCCAGGAAATAATTGGGGCCTTCAGGGCCTGCTCAACCGAGATCTCCCGACGAAAGTGGGCTTTGGGCGCCAAGGTCCCGTTGTAGTGATTTTTCACCGCGATCGCCGCCATCAGACTCCTGCCTTCCTCCACATCGATCCCGTACTTCTCGAAATACCGGAGGGCGGCGGAGGCATAGGCAGCCGGCGCCTGCATGTATCCGAAGGCAGGATGATAGCCGTACGGAAAAGTGAGCGAGCCGGTTCCCGTGTCCTTACATTTTTCCACACCGACTGCCAGAACCATGTCATACATTCCCGAAGCGATTCCAAAAGCGCCGTTTCGGAGGGCCTCAAGGGCGGAAGCACAGTTGTTTTCCACGCGCGTGATCGGAATGTTGTCCCACTGGAGCGCTTCACTGACAATACCGCCTGTAATTCCCCCGAGGATGGTGCCTACCCATCCTGCCTCAATATCCCTCAGTTCGACACCAGCATCCTCGATCGCTTCCTGAACCGCATCAATGATCATATCACGAACGGACTGCTCCCAGTTCTCTCCAAATCGTGTACAGCCCATCCCGACAACGGCAACCTTGTCTCTGATGCTTTCCATAACCAGTCGCTCCTTATCTCTTGCGCCTCGCCTTCCATCCGTAAACGGGTACGTCATTCTCACTGGGAAATTTGCGGAAGGTCATTTCCAGCTGGTCTCCGATTGTTACCTCTCCGAGTTCGGCATCTGCGATTTCGATCCGCGTGCGAACTTCCTGGAAGTCTACTATCGCCCAGAAAGGGTGGGTGCCAGCACCGTAGCCGAGATTGTCCACGGTACAGCTGAAAACCTCCCCTGTCCTGTCGGAAAGCCTAATCTCTTCATAGTCGTCCTTGTTGAAGCAGTTAGAGCAGATGCGATGGATGGGGTACTGGACGTGCCCGCAGTGGTTGCACTTCATCCCATGGAAGCGCAGGAGGGAATCTTGATCCCGCCAGACAACGGTTGCTGGTGGTCTCACCGGGGGCATGCGCTCGTCGGAATTTGGGAGCAGACCTCGAAACGCCACGTACTGCTGGTAGCCGGAGAGAATCTTTTTCGAAGCCAGGAACTGTCTCAGCCCCTTCTGATCCTTAGCCCGCTCTATGCCCTCCCCAACCTCGAAAAAAACAACATCGCATCCGTTTCCGTAGTTTACCAGGAGGATCCGTTCCCCCGGCGACGCCTCCTCGAGGCAGGCCACGAGCTGCATGAGGCCGAAGGCCGCACCGGTATTGCCCACAGTGGAAAAGAGGGGTGGATGAACCTGCGTATTGGGATCAAAGCCCAGCTTTCCCGCCATCTGCCAATAGCTCCGCTCCGAAGGCGCGTAACCAACCAGTTTGGTTATATCCTTGGGTTTAAGCCGGAATCTATCCATGGCTCCTGCCACCGCCTCGGGAACGATCCGGTTGAACCCTTCGACCATTACGAACCTTTCCTCCCAGAAATGTACAAATCGATCCTGTCCCCTTCTCCAGTAATCCGTTATCTCATCGGAGAGGGAGAAAAAGCCCTCCACGCTCACAGTGACCCCCGAATCACCGATCAGGACCGCCGCCGAGCCGTCACCCAGGATTTGCTCGAGGGAGGAACCTGGGTATGCGATCCGGCAGTCTGCCGCCGATACGAGCACGGAAGTGTTGGATCCCGCTTTCACGGCATCCAGGGCGGCCTTTAGAGCGGCAGTGGCACTTCTCAGGGAACCCAGAGAATCCATGGTGCTGATTTCACGTTTCAGATCGAGGGCCGTCCCGATGGTGGTCGCAGCCTGCTTTTCAAGGAACGGCGAGGTTGTGGAGGCGAAAAACAACCCGTCCACCTTGCTGCGCCTCCTCGATCCCAGACAATCCACCCCCGCCTCAACGGCCATGGTCAGGCTATCCTCATCCACTCCCGCCACGGAGCGCTCTCCCTTTCCGTGCGGCACACCCCAGGTCTTGCCGAGCTGTTCATGGGTGAGGCGGTAAATCGGGACATAGGCGCCGAAACATTCAATCCCAGCCATCTTCTTCTCCTTGCGGCGGACGTCCGACACCCGCCTCGGCGGATGCTACAAACCGAAGCCCGCCTTCGAAATTTCCCATGCAGAGACATCCCCCCACTTGATTGCATTCAATTTTCCGTCCGTCACCGGCAGTATGTTCCCGATAAAGAACTTGGCACTGCGTATCTTTCCGTCCAGAAACGCCGCTTCCGCACTGGTCTCAACAAGTTCGGCCTGCTGCATCTCCTCCGTAGCGCCCTTCTCCCGGAAGAGAGTCGCCAGTTTTTCCTTTGCGATCACCGCATTCCAGAAGAGAAACCATGCCACCACAACATCACCCACTGCCTCCAGAAAGGGGGTCGCCTTCAGAAAAGGATAAAACGGTTGCCCTCCGGAGGCCCGGGCGGCGAAAAAGGCTGGTACCTCTTGGAGAGAGCTCTTGGTGTGGTCGAACTGTGCAGCATAGGGCTCCCAGCCCGGCAATACACGCGCTTTTTCAGAGATATGGTCCATCCGGCGTAGAAATCCCTGGAAAAGCGCGCCCTTTTTCAGGGCCAGTTTGCGGAGCGTCAGGTCCATTGCCTGAATTCCCGTCGTACCCTCGAAGATGCAGGCGACCTTGGAATCCCGCATGAACTGTTCGACAGGGTATTCACTCGAATATCCGTAACCGCCGTATACCTGAATCGCATCGGAGGCGAAAGCCACCCCCTTTTCCGTGGGGTAGGCTTTGCAGATGGGGATCAGAATATCCACAATTCCTCCCCATTGATCCCTCTCTTCATCGGTTGCAGCCGCGGAAAGCCGGTCCATCGCGTAACCGCAGTAGAAGAGCATTGCCCGCATTCCTTCCACATGGGACTTCATGTTCAGGAGGATTCTTCGGATGTCCGGGTGTCGAATAATGGGAGCCTGCCCCGAGGAGCCAGGGGTGAAAATATCCGACCCCTGTTCCCTTTCACAAGCATATTGCAGTGCGTGCCGGTAGGAGACGGAACACGTACCCAACCCCCAGAGGCCCACTTCCAAGCGGGACGAATTCATCATGTGAAACATGATCCGAATGCCTTCCCGCTCCCTGCCCAGGATGTAGCCCCGACACGCTCCATCTTCACCGAAAGAGAGACTGGTCGTGGGAGAGGCGTGGAGACCCATTTTTTCTTCGATCCCGGTGCACACAACGTCGTTCGAGTCCCCGAGCGATCCGTCCTCGTTGACCTGGAATTTGGGGACGATAAAAATGGAAAGTCCCTTTGTGCCTGGGGGATCGCCCGATATCCTTGCCAGGACCATATGCACAATATTTTCGGCCACATCGTGTTGCCCGTTGGTAATGTAGATTTTGGTTCCCGACATGGCGTAGGACCCGTCCGCCCGGGGCGATGCCTTCAGTTTGATAGCACCAACGTCCGAACCGGCACCCGACTCCGTGAGGGCCATGGTTCCTGTCCACCGGCCCTGGTACATGGGTTCCATGAACAGCCGCTTCTGCTCCAAGGTCCCGAACAATTCGATCAGTTTGGCGGCATCGTGGGTCAGATTGACGTAGCACATGAACGGGAAGTTGGCTGCAAAAAACATTTCGTGGGCGGCCGTCAAGAGCACGTGCGGCAGCCCCTGTCCGCCCACTGCAGGGTCGTCGCTCATCGTGAGCCAACCCCCTTCCATAAAATGCCCATATGCCTCCCTGGTCCCGGAAGGGGTCGTAACGGTGCCGTCCTCGAACCGGGCCCCTTCTTTATCCCCCTGGATGACACCGAGGGGACCGAAGTCATAATCAATGGCAAAGAGATGATCATGA
>CAYVUX010000101.1:0-9429 GCA_964455075.1 uncultured Desulfobacteraceae bacterium
CGAAGATTCCTCCGGCAATGCCCTTGAACCGGAACTCGCACGCAAGAACGTCTTCACCATTCCCATCACGGCCGTGAACCTTACGGGTCCTACCGATGTGGAAATACCCAATGGGAAAGAATCCGTACAAAAGACATACACTTTTGAAATTATTGGCGGAAAAGGACCTTATACCATTGCCACTTATACCAAGAAAGGGAAAATAACGAAAGTGGGGCCTAAACTAAAAACCTGGACCCGCAAAGCCACGTGGAGGATGACGTTCATTCTTGATGACGGGCCCAACCTTACAATGGCCGGAGTGGCAAGCGATTCGAAACATCCCGACTGGGGAGTGCCATCGCAAAAACTCCCGGTTTCCATTCATGAGCCGCTACCCTACAAGCACTGCACGGTCTGGGCGAAGTTTGATAAAGGTACCACGAGGCATACAGACCAATGGGATAATGTGACGGACGTGGTAGGTCTAATAGGTGTCCGGATTCGTGCAACAGGAGGGTTTCGCGGCACAACGTTCACCGGGACCGCTGATAGTTCACCGGACAGAACCTGTTCCGGAACCATGGAAATCGTGACGGAACCTGTCAAGAATGCTGCGGGAATCTATACCTACCGTGTGAAGACCTTCCGTGCGGAGAACCGGTGCACCTGTCCGGACGAAGCGTCATTCAGCATCCTAGAGAGAATTCGGGGGGGAAGCGGCATCACACTCGAACGCGGCGGGGATGTCCATGGAAAATTTCTGAGCGGCAACGTATATGTAGGGAACGACGAGACGTGCGGCATCATTCCTTTGGACGACGGCATGTATTTCAAACGGAGTTACTGGGGAGATACGAGTGAATATCTCAAGCACTCCTGCGAAAAGGAAGGATATATAGATATCTTTTGCAGGGATTCTTTGGATTGAGGAGAAAACATGTTCGGACGAGGCATCACACTCTTTCGACTTCTGGGGTTCGAGGTGAAGGCGGACCTGAGCTGGGTCCTCCTGGCCATTCTCGTGGCCTGGTCCCTTTCCACGGGAGTTTTTCCCATGAGGGTAAAGGATCTCTCCACCGGGACCTACTGGGTGATGGGGATTATCGGGGCCGCAGGGCTTTTTCTTTCCATCATCGTCCATGAGTTCTCCCACTCCCTGGTAGCCCGAAAACGCGGGATGCCCATGAAGGGCATCACGCTATTTATCTTCGGGGGCGTGGCGGAGATGGAGGACGAGCCGCCCGGGCCCAAATCCGAGCTGCAAATGGCTGCGGCCGGCCCCCTGGCTTCGATCGCCATTGCTCTCGTTTTCTACGGCATCTACACCCTCGGAAAGGGCGGGATCATTCCCGTTCCCCTTAATGCGGTTATCGGCTACCTGGCGCTCATCAACGCCCTTCTGGCCGGATTCAACCTGGTCCCCGCATTTCCCCTGGACGGCGGCCGACTCCTTCGGGCCATTCTCTGGTCCATCAGGGACGACGTCCACTGGGCCACCCGCGTCGCTTCCACGGTGGGCTCGGCCTTCGGTTTTTTTCTCATCTTCATGGGCGTGGTCAATGTCGTGGGCGGCAACTTTATCGGGGGCATGTGGTGGTTCCTGATCGGGATGTTCCTGAACACCGCCGCACGCATGTCCTACCAGCGGCTCGTCACCCGAAAGGCCCTGGAGGGAGAGAAGGTCCGGCGTTTTATGAACCCGGATCCGGTGACCGTGTCCCCTTCCACGACCATAGACCGGCTGGTGGAAGACTACGTCTACCGGTATCACCACAAGCTGTATCCCGTGGTGGAGGGAGGCGGGAAGCTTGTGGGGTGTGTGACCCTCAAGGACGTGAAAAATATTCCGCGGGAGGAATGGCCGCAGAAGACCGCGGGGGAACTCTCCTCTTCCTGCTCCCCGGACAACAGCATCGGACCCGAAGAAGACGCCACACGCGCCCTCAGCGCCATAAACCGCGGCCGCGAAAGCCGGCTGATGGTGGTGGAGGGAGGCCGGCTGGTGGGGGTCCTCGCCCTCAAGGACCTTCTCGACTTCCTCGCCCTCAAGGTGGACCTGGAGAAGTGAGGCTCTCTTTCCGCAGTGCCGGAGGCCTCGGGCCATCCCTCAAAACGGGCACTTCAATTTATCCGTGCATTTCATTCCGGCCTTGACCAGGAATCCAGCGTTTTCAAATGCCCCTGGACCCCGGATCGGAGCCTGTCCCGGACTCCGATCCGGGATCCGGGGTGACGGGCTTTTTATCCGGACCCCTGGATACGGGTTACGAGCTTTGGAGCTGCCGCGAGTCCATGGCATTTCGGGAACGTATCTCCCCGCCACGGCAAGACCTCTTTGCGTCCTCCACCAGCGATGGCGGGCTCAGACCGAAACGGATCGCAAGGGGGAGCGGGCTCTCGAGGCCTTGTTCCTCTCATTGATAGGTGATGCGGTAAACCGCACCCGCCCGGTCGTCGGATACCAGCAGGGACCCGTCCGGCGAGACCAGCACATCCACGGGCCGTCCCCAGGCCGTCCGCCCCTCAAGCCAGCCTTGTGCAAAGGGTTCGTATCGAACGGCCCGGCTCCCCTCGATGGTCACCATGCTGACCCGGTATCCGATAGGGGCCGTTCGGTTCCAGGAACCGTGCTCCGCGATGAAGATCCGGTTCCGGTATTCCTTGGGGAACGCTTCTCCGGTATAAAAGGCCATGCCGAGGGCCGCCACGTGCGGCCCCAGGTTGATGGCCGGGGGAATGAATTCCGAGCATTTGCGCCCTTCCCCGTATTCCGGATCCGGAATGTTTTCCCCGTGACAATACGGGAAACCAAAATGAAGCCCCGCTTCGAGGGCGCGGTTCAACTCGTCGGGCGGACGGTCGTCCCCCATCCAGTCACGGCCGTTGTCCGTAAACCACAGGACTCCGGTCTCCGGATGCCAGTCAAAACCGACCGTGTTGCGGACGCCGCGGGCGAAAATCTCCGGTTCGCGACCCTCCGGTTTCATGCGCAGAATCGTTGAAAACGGGTCCCCTGCGTCGCACACGTTGCAGGGAGCCCCCACGGGCACATACAGAAGGCCGTCGGGACCAAACCCGATCACCTTCCACCCGTGGTGCTCTTCTTCCGGAAAGCCGTCATACAACACTACGGGTTCGGGGGGAGACCGCAGGCGGTGCTCAATGTCGTCGTAACGGCTTACCCGAGTGAGTTCCGCGACATAAAGTGCACCCTCCCGCACGGCCACACCGTTGGGCACCCGGAGCCCCTCAAGGAGCGTAAGCACTTCATCCGCTTTCCCGTCCCCGTTTCGGTCGGGAACCGCGTACACCTTCCCCGGATCCCGGGTTCCGACAAAGAGCGTGCCTTCCGGTCCCAGTGCGAGGCTCCTCGCCCCGGGCACCTCATCCGTAAAGACCGTGATCCTGAAGCCGGGGGGCATGGTGATGGAATCGAGCGCAATGCCGCCCACGGGCAAGGCCGGGCCGCAGCCCGCAGGAAGCGGAACAAGCGCAAGCAAAAGAAATACGCAGCAAAACCCTGGATATTTCGGGAACACGGCCGTCATTTTTTGCTCCGGGAAAAACCGATAAGACGGCGCGGCCTGGATACTGACACCTTTCCAGACAAACCGTCGCTTGATTCCTTGGTATCTCTTGCCTACGAGGTTCCGGCGGGCCGAAACGAGGACAGCGCGTCTCGAATGACATCCAGCTTCGGCTTGGGCGCCTTGCATAGCGGTCCTTCCAGCACCGCCTCGCGGTAGCTCCGGGCGAAGATTTTCCCGGGTTCCGTCTGATACAGGATCCCGATGGGGAATTCCTCCCCGGAAACGTGGGCCTGTTTCAGGGCGGCTTCCCTGTCGGAGGGATCGTGCTCGTTTCCGAGTTTTCGAACCCGGTCCTGGTACCACTTGACCGGACGGGTTCCCCAGGTGATGCAAGGCTGAATGACGTCCACCAGGGAGAGGCCTTGATGCTTCACCGCGGCCACGAGCAGATCCTTCAGGTGGTCCGCCTCCCCGGCGAACCCGCGCGCCACAAAAGTACATCCGTGGAGGATGGCCACGGCCGGCATCTGGAGCGGCGCAATCTCCACACCGCGAATCTGGAGGGTACGTTTCTCCCCCGCCGGGGTGGTGGGGGATGCCTGGCCCTTTGTCAGGGCATAAATCTCGTTGTTGTGAACCACCACGGTGATGTCCGGGTTTCGGCGCAGCGTATGAAGGAAATGATTCCCTCCCTCCCCGTAGCAGTCCCCGTCGCCGGTGGATACCATCACGGTGAGATCCGGGTTGGCCACCTGGATGCCCACGGCCACAGGGAGGGCGCGGCCGTGGAGACCGTTGAAAAAATTGCAGCGGAGGTAGTGGGGAAGTTTGGCGGCCTGCCCGATGCCCGAGACCAGGCAGATTCGGTTCGGCTCCAGATTCATCTCCACGAAGGCCTTCTGGTAGGCTTTCAGGATGCCGAAGTTGGGGCATCCGGGGCACCACTGGTTTTCGGCCTGTGTCTCGTAATCAGCCGTTTCGGTCATGGAACCTCCTCCTGATGTAATCCGCCGTCAGGGGCAAGCCGTCGATGCGGCCGATATGCCCCTCGAAAGACACATCGTATTCGGAGCGGAGAAGCCGCGCCAGTTGGGCCGTAGCGTTCCCTTCCACGCTCCAGTATGCCTTGCCGTCCGGAAACCGGTAATCGGGGAGGGGCCACACTTCCGTAAAGTGAATCATGCCCGCATTCACGCCGTCTCCGGAGAGAAGCTCGATGGCCTCCAGGATGGCCACGCGGGAAGAACCCCATCCGACGAACACCACGTCCGCGTCCTGCAGGCCGCTCTCTTCCGGTGGGTTGACCTCCCGGCGAAGGCCTTTCAGCTTGGCCAGCCGCTTTTCCGCCATGGGGAGGGCCGTATCCTGAAGGTCCTCCGTGATGTGACCGAGATCGTCGTGTTCGTCGCTGTCCGCGCCTACCAGGTGCTCGCTTTCGCCGGGTATGAGACGCGGGGAAATGCCGCCTTCCGTGATCCGGTACCGCCCGTAGTCCTGAATCTCGGAAGGCTCCGCCGTATAGAATTCGGCGACGGCCTCGTCCGGGTCGAGCTCGTCAATGGAAAACCGGGAATCTGCCAGGAACTGATCCGTGAGGAGTATCACGGGGGTCTGGTACTTGTCGGCCAGGTTGAAGGCCCGCACGGTCTTCAAAAATGCGTCCCTCGGGCCTGAAGGGGCCATCACCATCTTGGCGAATTCGCCGTGGCCCGCGTTCACCGCGAAGAGGAGCTCTCCCTGGGCCGTGCGCGTGGGTAGCCCTGTGGCCGGTCCGGGCCTCTGGGCCAGGACGACGACCAGGGGGGTTTCGGTCATGCCCGCCAGGCTGATTCCCTCCACCATCAAGGCAAAACCTCCGCCGGAAGTGGCGGTCATGGCCCGGGCGCCGGCAAAGGAGGCTCCTATGGCCATGTTGACCGCGGCGATCTCGTCCTCGGCCTGCTCGGCGAACACGCCAAGCCGGTCCCGCTCCTTCGCCAGGGCGGTGATAATCCCCGTGGATGGGGTCATGGGGTAGGCCGCGATGAAACGACACCCCGCGTGGGCCGCAGCGAGCGGGATCGCATCGTTGGCGGTCATGAGGAGATACCTTCCGTCTGCCCCTTCGAGGGTCCACGGACAGACATCCTCGCATTCCTTCTGTGCAGCCTGGAAACCCAATTCCGCGGCCCGCCGGTTCGACTCCCGAACGTCTCCCGATTTCTTTTGAAACACGCGGTCCAGAACCGCCTTCAGACCCTCTAGGTCCATACCCAGAGCCGCGGCCAGGGCCCCGACGGCCACGGTGTTTGCATAGATCTTTTTGCCGATCTCTTCCTTTGCAATTTTGACGAAATCCACCGCCGCCATCCGCCGACCCTTCAGCGTTTCCTTGAAGAGAAGCGTCCCGTCCTGCTTGAGCCTCTTTTCGTACTTATCGACAGCCCCCCGGTTCAGGGCCACGAGCACATCCGCCTCCTCGAGGGGCGCATTTCGGGGTTTATCGCTTACGCGGATGGAGTAGCTGTTCAGCCCGCCCCGGATCCTGGACTCATACTCTTTCCAGGTGGAAACCGCGTACCCTTGAGCTGAAATCGCAGCGGCCAGGATGTCTCCCACGGTCTGCACGCCTTCACCGGCCGCGCCGGCGATTATCACGTTGAAATCCACCATGCCTGTTCTCCCCGCTTGTTGGCGTCGCCGTCCATCGCCCTGTCTGAATCCTTCCCGTCCGCCCGGCCCAAGAGCAGGGCTTGATCCAACCGCCCGACATCCTGCCGCCGAGCCATTTGAGTCCGTGCACTTCCTGTTCCCGCCTCCGAACGGACAGGAGCCGGACTCGATAAGCGGAGCGACAGGATTCACCGGCGTTTCTTATTCCTTGATCTGGATCTTGCGGGCTTTGCCTCCTTCTTTGGGTTTCATGATCACTTTCAGCACCCCGTTTTTGAAGGTCGCATCCACGTCTTCCTCCTCCACTTCGCCGGGGAGTCTCAAGGACCTCGAAAAGGAGCCGTAGGAGGATTCCTTCAGATAGTAGTTGGCTTCCTCCACCTCTTTTTCGGACTCCTTTTTGCCGGAAACGGTGATCACGTTGTCATTGATGTCAATGGATATGTCGTCTTTGTTTACGCCCGGAAGGTCCAGAGTGAGATGGTATTTTCCGTCCTTCTCGTAGAAGTCCAGGGATGGTCTGAGTTCTTCGGCCTCCCACCTGGGCCATTCGGGCCAGAGACGATCAAACCATACGTCTCCCCTCCCTTCCCCATAGGGAGTCATCCAAGAGGGTCTTCTTCGCTTTGTTGTGGGTAGTGCCATAATGTCCTCCTTTCTTCGGGCGGTGTTTTTTCTATGCCAAGCATAGAGACGCGTGAAAGCCGGAAAATCGGCCTGCTCATGTCCGCATTCCATTTCCGGCCTCACAAGGGTCTATATCATTCTCTCTTACCGGCCTTTCTGCGCCCTTTAAATAGGCTCAATCCTGTATTTGACAAATAAGGGAAAGGTATTTGTCGCTTCAGTCCCTTTGTCTTCTGTCAACCGCATGACGATGCTTCGGAAACCTCCCCAACTTTTTTACCGATTTAAGCCTAAGGCTTAAATCGGTAAAAATGCGGCCTTTATCTCCGCCAGCCCAGGCGGGCGTAATCGCTGAGCGTGCCAAAATGCCCGCTTAGCGGAGTTCCTTTCTTGGATGCCAGGAACACGGCGAGAGACGCGACCTCAGCCGGATCTTTCAGGGCTCCTGCATTCTTATATTCCACAAAATCCTGATACACCGATTCCCCGAGCACCGAAACGCCCAGGGCCCTGATCTCCTCCTGCATATGCGTATCCATTACCCCGGGGTCAATGGCGTTCACCTGGATATTGAGCGGCTCTAACTCTTCGGACAACGACCGGGTGAGCTGGATAATCCCGGCTTTGGACACGCTGTAGGCGCAGAACCGGGGAAAGGGCATCTTGCCCAAACCCGAAGAGACGTTGATGATCTTTCCGCCTCCATTCTCGGCCATGACAGGCGCCGCGGTCCGGGCGCAATAGAAGGCGCCGTTCAAATTGATGTCCATTGTGCGCTTCCAGGCTTCAAACTCCGCATCCTGCAGAAACCTCGGGGGACCGATAACGGCCGCGTTGTTTACCAGCACGTCCACTCCGGAGAAGCGCTCCGCAGTTCGGTTCACCAAATTGATCACATCGTCCGGCCGGGAGACATCTCCCTCGAAAACCAAGGGCTCCGGTCCCGACGCCCGCATTTCTTGGGCCACGGCTTCCAGTTCATCCCCTGAGCGGCTCATAATGGCCACGCCCGCACCCTCCCGGGACATGGCGAGAGCAATGGCCCGGCCCAGACCCCGGCCTGCTCCGGTAATAATTGCAGATTTTCCTTGCAGTTTCATAAATCGTCCCTCATGGTCGGAAGCAGTCGCGGCGTTCTGCGTCTTTTTCCGGGTAAAACGTTGCAGCTCAATACGGGTTGCGCGGGTGGGCTGGCAACTCACCCGTCGCGATTGCCCCCTGGATCGGGAAAACCCGGAAATTTCTCACGACTCACGCATTCCCCTTTCTGCCTTCCAATTCCGAAATCAGGCTTTCGTATTCCTCATGAAGCAAGCGGCTGTCAAACGCCTCCCCCTCTTTCAGCATGGCGTCCTTTTCTTCCTGGGTGAAATAGTCCATGACCGGCAGAAAAAACCCCTTGTCCTCCTTTTTGATGTGTCTGGGGTAGAAATCCACCAGGTCTCGGAGGCAATCGGAGATTGTAGCCAGTTCTTCTTCCCGCCCTTTCCGGTAGGCTGCATTGGCGTCCACCAACCTCCCGGTGGTTGTCCTTCCCCAGCGGTGTTCTTCCACAAGTTCGTTCATAATCCGCTCGTGCTCTTTGGAAACAGGCTTTTTCCGGAGTTCACGAAAAAGGATATCCTCCTCTTTTCCGTGGTGGCATCGATCCGCATAACTTTTGATGAATTGCGTGGCCCTTTCAATGAACCGGGTATCGATTCCGCCCTCCTTTTCCAGACGATTCAATGCCTCCTCCATCAGAGCAATCATTCTTTCAATGAGCCTGTGCTCAATCATCAAAGGTCCGATAGGCATCATGCCGACAAATTCTCCTTTCTCCCATGTGCTCCCCTTTTGTCTTGGCGCTTTATGCTGGATGGCTCGACGCGGCAGTTGAGTCCGCCGTCTTTCAAGGACGCCGCCTGACATCGCAAACGCAGGGCCGTTCGGTTCGACCATGCGGGAAGCGGCAAACGCGGTCTCATCAACCCAGCCTTTTGAGGCATGCCTGGATAAAGTCCGGGAGATCTCCGGGATGGCGGCTGGAGACGAGGTTTCCGTCCTCCACGACGGACTGATCCACGAACTCGGCGCCCGCATTTTTGATATCCTGGACAATGGATTTCCATCCCGTGACCTTTCGGCCTTTCAAGACATCAGCGGTAATCAGAAGCTGCGGCCCATGGCAGATAGAGAACACCGGTTTCCCGTTCTTCACAAAGGATCCGGCAAAGCGGACAGGGGCCTCTTCCCCCCTCAACTTGTCCGGGGAATATCCTCCGGGAATCAATAGCGCATCGAAGTCATCAATAGAAACCTCGTCAACCGTCTTTTCGATCTTCACAGGGGTTTGCTTCTTCTTGCCTTTCACGGTGCTGTTCGCTCGAAGGCCCACATGGACCACTTCGTGTCCGGCCTCCCTGAACGCCTTCACGGGTTCGGTATATTCGGCATCTTCGAATAGATCCGCTATGAGTACGGCGATATTGGCCATCGTTGTCTCCCCCCTACGATTTTTTCTCATCTTCCCGCTGCGGAGGAGGCAAAGTAAATACTGCGAATCCCCTATTTTTGGTTCTCGCACGGGGTAGGCCCGGGCATGCCGGAAAAGGCTTGGTGCCTTGGGGGGAACGTGCCGGGTTTCCGGTTGAGCGAC
>CAYVUX010000102.1:0-9418 GCA_964455075.1 uncultured Desulfobacteraceae bacterium
GGAAGAAATCGAGGCCAAGGGCGGCGTGCCGGCGGTGGAGACCTTCATCAGGGACATGGTAGACCGGTACATATGAGCTACTATCCGATTTTACTCGATCTCTCGGGCAAAACCGCCCTGGTGGCGGGGGGCGGAAACGTTGCCCGGAGAAAGATCGAAAGCCTCCTCGATCACGGGGCCGAGGTCCGCGTAGTGAGCAGGGAGCTCACAGGCCGGGTCAAAGAACTCGTGGACTCCGGCAGGGTGAGTCATCTGGGTGAGTACTACACGGAGGCCTGCCTGGAGGGGGCATTTGTGGTGATCGCCGCCACCGACGACGAGGACCTGAACCGAGAAATCAGCCTGGACGCCCGAAAGCGGGGACTTCTCGTGAATGCGGTGGATCAGCCGCACGACTGCAATTTCATTTTGCCTTCCGTCCTGCGGAGAGGCGACCTTGTGGTGGCCGTATCCACGTCGGGAAAGAGCCCGGCTGCGGCGAAAAAGATCCGGGAAGACCTCGAAAGGCAATTCGGCGAGGAATACGCGACCTTCTTGACCGTGATGGGAAGGGTTCGGGAAGCCGTCCGGTCGATGGGGCTTCCCCAGGAGGAAAACGGAAGGATCTTCCACGAAGTGGTGAACTCTGATCTTTTGGGAGCGCTTTCCAAGGGAGATGTCTCCCGGGCGGAGAGGATCCTCGATGGGATTCTGCCGGATTCCGTGTCCCCGGGCGAGATCCTGGACGGAATCCTTTGACGTACTCCGCAGGGGCCTTTTGACCGGCGGGATCGATTTTGGAGGCCGAGGATTCAGGCCCCGGGTCCGGCGTGGTCGCGGAAGTGATGCTCGGGCATCGGCACGCCGGCGGGCGGGGACGCAGGCGTTTTCGAGGAGCGTTTCAGACCTTCGAGGGTTTTATGGACTACCTTTTCTTTTATCTGGCGCTTTTCCTGGAACTGGCGGCTACCGGGGGATTTATCGTCTATCTCATAAAGCAGAAGAGGACTATTCACAGAGTCGCCCACTGGACCCTTGCGCTGGGGTTTCTCTGCCATACGATCTTTCTTGCCGGGGCCTACTACGAGCTGGGTACGGCGCCGGTGCTGGATCTCAAGAGCGCCCTGTCCTTTTTTTCGTGGAGCATCGTTCTTGTGTATTTGATTTTGCACGCCAAGCTTCGCCTCATGGTTCTCGGATCCTTTGTTGCGCCGTTTGCGGCCTTCGTGATGATCATCTCATCGGCCATGCCTTGGGTCGAACTTCCGGTCAAGCCGGTCTTTAAGAGCCTCTGGCTCACGGTCCACGTGGGGACCATTTTTGTGGGCGACGCGCTTTTTGCCATCGCGTTCCTCGCGGCCGTCATGTACCTGATCCAGGAGCGGCAGATCAAGAGCAAGCGCCTGGGGTTTATTTACCGCAGGCTTCCCGCGCTTGCGACCCTGGACAACCTGAACCACTACTCCCTCGTCTATGGATTTCCTTTTCTGACCGTGGGGATGATCACCGGCTCCCTCTACGCCCAGTACGCCTTGGGGACCTACTGGCAGTGGGACCCGAAGGAGGTGTGGTCCCTGGTGACGTGGCTCTTTTACGCCGCGCTTCTTCACGAGAGGCTCGCCGCGGGCTGGCAGGGGAGGAGGGCCGCGGTCATGTCCATCGTGTGTTTCTGCGTGTTGATTTTCTCCTTTGTGGGAGCCAGCCTCTGGCTCGGTGGGTATCACAGCTTCAGCAGCCTGGCCGCCAGATAGCGATATGACACGGATTATGCTCATAGGGATGAATCATGAGACCGCTCCCGTGGAATTGAGGGAGTGCATGGCCTCCCGGCCGGATAGCGAGCTTGTGGCCCTGGACGGTATTCGGGAGTCGGAGCCGGTCAAGGGGGGGCTGTATCTCTCCACGTGCAACCGGGTCGAAATTCTTTTTACGGCCGGGGATGCAGAGGCCGCTAGACAGGCCGTGGTACAACTGCTGGCTCGAATCGGGAATTTGGAAGAGAGCCGTTTCGCATCGAGCCTGTACACGCTTGAAGGCGCGGAGGCGGTGGCCCACGTGTTTCGGGTGGCCTCCAGCCTGGACTCCCTGGTGGTGGGAGAGCCGCAGATCCTGGGGCAGATCAAACAGTCTTATACGGAGGCGACCCGCAGGAGGACCTCCGGCGTCATCCTCAACCGCTTGATGCATCGGGCTTTTCACGTAGCCAAGCGGGTGCGCACCGAGACCGAGATCTGCGATGCGGCGGTTTCCATCAGCTATGCCGCGGTGGAGCTGGCGAAGAAGATATTTTATCCCCTCGAAGGCAAGAAAACGCTCCTGATCGGTGCCGGAGAAATGGCCGAACTCGCCGCCAGGCATCTGATCGGCCAGGGGGTCACTTCCATGGCGGTGGCCAACCGGACTTTCGATCGGGCCGTGGAGATCGCCAGGAGGTTCCGCGCCCATCCCGTGTCCTTCGACGAGTTGGAGACGCAACTCCGGGAAGTGGACATTGTCATCGCCTCCACGGCCGCCCCCGGCTATGTGATCAGTTACGATCGGGTGAAGGACTGCCTCCGCAAGAGACGGAACCGACCCCTGTTTTTTATCGACATCGCCGTTCCGAAAGACGTGGACCCGCGGGTCAATGAGTTGCAGAACGTGTACCTCTACGACATCGACGACCTCAAGGGCGTGGTCGAGATGAACGTGGCCCAGCGTCGCGAAGAGGCGGTGAAGGCGGAGCGGATCGTAAAGGAAGAAGTGGTGAAGTTCCAAAAGTGGATGGAAACGCTCGACGTCGTCCCCACGATTGTGTCACTGAGGGAAAAGGCGGACGAGATTGTCCGATCCGAATTGAAAAAGAGCCGGACGGTGCTTGCCGGCTTGAGCCCCGAGCAGCAGGAAGCGGTCCAGGTCCTGACGTCCTCCGTCACGGAAAAGATATTGAACGACCCCATCCTCTACTTGAAGCGCAAGGCGGGCAGGCCCACCTTGAACACCTACCTGGACGTGACCCGGAAGCTCTTCAACCTGGACAAGGACAGGCAACCGAGCGAGGATTGAACACGTGATTGTCTCTCCCCGGTGATTTTTTAGGGAAATCATTGTGAGAATTTGCTCATTAAAGGCGCTCAACAAAAGCCGGCCTCTGGCGTGATGGGGGGGGCGGGGATCTCCACAGGAGGGTATCTCGATTTGGAAGCGAGGGATAAAGGCAAGAATGCGTGGCGCGGCGTGGCTATCCTTTCTCTCGGTCTTGGTGTTCTCGGTTGGTTTGTAGGCGGCGTTTACGCCTCGCTGGTTGGAGTCGCGGCCGCTGTCCTGGGTTTCCTTGCGGTTCGAAAAGGCCAAAAAATAGGACAGATCGGGTTGTACCTAGGTGCCCTTGCCGCGCTCTTTGTCACGCTTCAGGATCTGGGCATTGTCCGACGTCCGGCGAACCTCCAATCGGACAAGAGCCATATTTTTCAGTCCATCCAAGCCTCGATCCGCGCCCACAACATCTTGAAAAACAGCCCGCTCGATACGGAAGAAAAAGAGGTGCTGATCCAGACGTTCCAGGATGCGCTCAAGGAAGCGGGGCACGTTGATATCCGGAAAATTGAGAAGCAGTTACCCGGCTTCGAAACCGCCTATGGGGATCACTTTATACGGGGGTTAAGGCTCCTCGTGGAAGGGTTTGAGAATGACGAGAGTGCGAAGTCCTTTGAAGGCGCCTTCCTGCTGGAGCGTTGGGCCCGCTGGAATCGTGACAACCGGGAGCGATTGGGCAAAATCAGGGAGCCCAATCCTTCCATAGCCGCGTTTCTCGCCGGCTGGATTGGGGGTTGAGAAGGCACATGCCGGCGTGATCGGCGCGCCGACGTTGATAATTCGGCATGACAGAAGGTTCTTGCGAGGCAAGAGGATTCGTTGGAGCGGCGAGGAAGCGTTGGGTGCCATGCCGTTGCCGAGGTCGTCAACATTCATGCGGACTCCCCCCAGGCCGGCGCTCAAGCAAGGATCGCTTGAAAGTGCTTGACCTGTTCGGATTTTTTGGTGTAGTTTAGTTGCCGCTGGGAGTTGTGTTCCGGAATTGAGGATGTCATGCAAAGGTCGTTAAAAACCCCGTTTCTCCAAATGAGAACGGGGTTTTGTAGGTTTTGTGCCTGCCGCATTTTTGAAAATGATGATTTCCGCTGAAGAGGAGGGATTTTATGAGGAAAGGAGTTCTATGCGCATTCATTTGCAGCTGTCTGTTGGCATTCACCGGTATGTACGGAGAATGCGCTCCAGTACAGCCAACCCCGCAAATTGAGATTGAATTTGAAGACGATGCGCTCAAGACAGTATCCGGTGATCCGAAAATCAGCATCAGCCTTGATCCGGGAACTTTTCGCGGAAAAAGGGCGGATTGGTGGCTGGTTTGGATCGATCCGGAAATGGTGGGACACTATTATAGTGTTGAAGATTTGTGCTGGAAGAGAGGAATCGAGGCCTTTTACCAGGGGGATCTGGTTGCTCTCAATCTGGTCGTCCCCAGCCCCTCGCAGCTTTCCGAAGGAACACACTTTTTTATTTTTGCGGTGGATCTCAAGTCGAATAACAACTTGGATTTTGGTTTCATGCAAATGGATTTTGCCTATATGATGGTCGTTCAGGGCGGGGACCTCAGGTACCAGATTCAAGGGAAGGGCAGTCGTACTTATGTTTTTCCCGAAGAAGACCCGTACGGAGGGGGTTACCTTCCGGAAAAGAATGCTTTCTGGCTGAGCAAGCCCGTTTCAGTCGATGAGGACGAGATATTTCTGTTCGGCTGCAATCAGAAACTGTTTTGCGACATACGATTAAACGATCCAATAGCCCTCGGACGGGGCAGCGACCCGGGAAAAGGGACACTCACCTGGTTCCGGGATTTGGAAACGGGAAATGCGATCAGCGGCGAGCTTCATTTTACCTACTGCGAGATTCTCGGAAGAAATGTCGACACCCTTAATCCGAATGCGCTGCGTGTGGAAGGAAACTTCAGAGGGATTATGGAGACCATGGACCTCTCGTTGGGGTTGAAGGCAAGACCCGTTTCAAGAGAATTTTCAGGGGAATTTGACTTCCCTATACTTGTAAACCCCCTGGTTGATCGTCGTTCGGTTGAATATCTTGAGGGAAACTGTGTAGGCGGGCTCCATTACGGTCTGGAATAGAAAAAAGGGTTCATCCGGAATGACGGAGTGAACCCTCAGGCCAAAATCAGAATGCCGCGAGTCGCGTTTCCACCTCTCCGGGCCTCAAGAGCCGGTAAACCCCGACAGGGGTGTCCTTTCCTTTGACCCGGATCCTGCCTTGGGACGCAAACTCGAAGTAATCCCCGGAAAGCCTGTACGTATTCTCGGATGCCAGGACCGTCCCTGGGTCGCCATGGCAGGCCCGTTGGGCGTGATCCTCGTTTGCGATAGGCGCGCCGGAGAGCGGCATGACCCGTCGCTCGTAAACCGGTTGATAATTTCTTCATGGCGATGGATTTCATCCATGAGAATCTTGAAACAGCCGTCCATGATCTCATGGACATCTTCCGGGTCGAGCTTTTCAAAGACGGCCGTGGAATCCGCTACGTCGGCGAACATGGAGGCGGGATCCGGTTGCCTTCCCCAATAGTTATCACTATGGACCGGGCATTGCCGCCATGCTCCTGGGTAATCCTGACAAGGACTCCTTTTATGGCCTCGAAAGCATAGTGGAAATTGTGTTGTAGGCCGAGGAAAATGGGTGAAGGTGGGATATGCTCGGTTTCCTTGACTTGCGCAAGGATTGGCTCTATGCTGTTTTTGCTCGCAAGTTGACTCGTAACCCGGTTAGATGAAGTCGGTGTAATGAAGAAGCTGTTTTGTGTTGGTGCTCAATGTCCTCTTTTTCAATTCAGTCTCTTGCAGGTGGAGAAACCCTGCGATTTTTTCAGGATTCTATCCCTATTTGATTGGATGGCGAAGGGGTGGAAACCGTTGCGGCCCTGATAAGCCTATTTGTCTGAACAGCGTGGCTTCACACTGCTGAAATTCGGCCTATAAGATGCGGTCAAAGAGGTCCTTGAATGCGCCGGGAAGGTCCTTCGGATTCTCCCTAAGTTCAGGTGCAGGGAAAAACCGCCGGCCCGTTATCCCGTGAGGGAATCGAACAGGCCGGAAACGAGAGGGGAGTTCAAATGAAGAAGACATCTTTTCGAGGTTTGCCCTGGTGCCTGGGCTTGATTTTTGCGATGGGCACTGCGTTTTTTCCGGAAACCTCCGGCGCCGGGACATGGTCCCGCGTGTACGGCGGCGAGGCGGAGGATGTGAGCCGGGCTCTCTGCCAGACAGATGACGGCGGGTATGTTTTCGCCGGGGACGTTCTGGTCGCGCCCGGAAACCGGGATTACTGGATTGTCAAAGTGGACGCATCGGGGGAGGTGGAATGGGAAAAATCCTATGGCGGGTCGGAACAGGACCTGCCGCACTCGATCTGCGCCTGTGCGGGCGGAGGATGCGCGGTCGTCGGGCGAACCGAGTCATTTGGAGAGACGGAGGACATTTGGCTGATCCGTCTGGACGACGGGGGAAACGTTTTGTGGCAGCGGACCTATGACGCCGGGCATGACGAAACGGGCTGGGCCGTGCGGCAGACCGCGGACGGGGGGTTCATCGTCGCCGGCAGCACGGATTATCCGCGGGAAGGCGGCGGGATTTTCGAGGCGTCCTGGATCCTGAGGCTTAGCGGGACCGGGGGCGTGGTATGGGAAAAGACCTACGAGGGAATCGACCCCAAGACCAGGCCCGCCGACGTTCTGGAGGATGCTGACGGGGGGTTCTTCTTTGCGGGATATGCGTACCCCAGTCCCGATGTTTATGCCGTCCGGCTCGACAGCACCGGGACCATGCTCTGGCAGAGGCGGTTTGACCTTGGTGGAGAGGATTGGGCCGCCTCTGCGTGCGAGGCCCGGGACGGCGGTTATGTAATCGCGGGAACAACCAACAAATGGGATGAACGGATGTACGACGCCTTCGCCCTGAAACTCGATTCCACAGGCAGCCTCGTGTGGAGGAGGATTTATTACAGCGATAATTCGGACTGGGGCGCAAGCATTCAGAGAAGTGGCGACGGAGGCTATTACTTGGCCGGAACGACCGGCGCTCTTGATTGGTCGGGCGATGCATGGCTTGCCAGGCTGGACAGTGCCGGAGACATCGTCTGGGAGAGAGCTTACGGCGGCGAAGAGAACGAGGGGGCGAATTCCCTCCAAAAAACGCGCGACGGCGGCTACATTGTGGGGGGCCAGACCTATTCTTTCGGCGCAGGCCGAAAAGACGTCTGGATCCTCAAGTTCGACGCCGCGGGGTCCATCTCCGACTGCCTATCAGGCCTGGTGAAGACGCCGGAGACCAGCACGGGCATGCTTTCCGCGGCGCTCCTGGCTCTGGACCCGGCGTCCGGGGAAGAGACGGAACCGACTTCCCGTACAACCCGGGCGGATGTTGCCTCCACGGAGCTTTCGTCTTCTGAGATTTGTACGTTCACCCCGTTTTCTCTGCCCGTGCCAGCGTCCTCATCAACCTACGCCTACCCGGCCATTGAAGTCCCGGAACAGAGCTCGGCCCCTGGTCTCTGCCGGCCGGCGGCGCTGGGAAATCCTCTTGCCGGAACGTTCTCTTTGCTCATCGGTCTCCCTCCATTCGCAGGAAACATGGACGTCTATCTGATCCTTTATTTTCCCGCTTTGGATTCGGAAAACCTCTACTTCATCACTCCCACCACCTGGAAGCCTCTCTCAGCCGGATTTGATCCATGGATGGCGGACTCCACGGGAAATATTCATGCGGCGATCTGGGAGGGCTTTCCTGTTGCCGGGCTTCCTTCGGGCAACTATTACTTTGCCGTGGTCGCCGCGCCGGCAGGCTCCAATCCTGTGGCGGCCTCTTACTTTTGGGTGACGCAGTTCAGGGCGCCGTAGCCGCAGCATAAGAAGCCTGTCCGTCTTTGCCCGTCCCCATTTGCGATAACAGGTGCGTGGATTGGCAAAAAAGCGAAGGGTCACAGGAACCCCTGGGTTAACGCACTTGTCGCACGCAGGCTTGTTCCTATGAAAAGCTTCCGATCGACATCCACAGGCAGGCAAGTTCACCATGCTTGCACCCCGGAGAAGGGAATCCCCATCAAGGACTTGCCACTGAACGCCGTCCTATTTATGACAAAAAGAATGAGAGTGGCCGGGTATTCGGCTTTCCGAACCATTGCCAAACACAGGAGGAGTGAGCGATGCATTACTTGGGGAAGAAACTGGGAACTGCGCTGTTTGTTGTAGCACCGGCGATTCTCTGGCTTGGGTATGCCGCGGCTGCGGATCGTTACGTGGCGCCCGCGGGGAGCGACGCCGGCAACGACTGCACAAATTCCGATTCGCCCTGCGCTACGGTGGGCCAGGCGGTTCTTTCGGCGGAAAGAGGCGATGTGATCAAGGTGGCCCGCGGCACGTATGTGGAAAATGTGACCATCAGGTCGGAGCTCTCCCGACTGAGCCTCGAAGGAGGATGGGAGCCGGATTTCAGGGCCCGGCGCAGCAACGCCGCCCTGACGGTGCTCGACGGCGGCGAGAGCGGAAGCGTTCTGGGGCTTGAAACCGCGGTGGCCAACAGTACGCTCGGCGTGGACGGCTTCACGTTTCAGAATGGAAGGGCTGGTATCGCGGTAACCAACATGGGGGCCACGGTCGAATTGAATGTGAGCAATTGCCGTATCCGGGAAAATTCCAGCACGGCCGGAGGGGGAGTGGTGTTCATCAACAACGGGACAGCGCAAATCGAAATCTCCGGGTGCGATGTGAGCGGAAATGTGGGCCTATTCGGCGGCGTCTCCTTGTTGAACTTTGGCATTGCCACGCTCAACCTCACAGAGAGCCGCGTTTCCGGAAACATTTCCTCGTCTTCCGGAGGAGGCCCCATCAAGCGGGAGGCCGACATTATTGAACTGCGTGTCGCTGCGACGGAATTTGTCGGCGGGGCCGGTGTCAATGTTGTCACGATGAATGGGGGCGATACCAACGCGAACCTTTACAGAAACCGCATTGAGGGAAACGGTGGGCTGAACGGCGGCGGCGTTCTGATTGTATCCCAAGGCTCCGAGACCCGGGCCCAGCTTACCAACAACCTGATCGCCGAGAACAACACGGTCTTTCACGGCGGCGGCGTGGCGGTTTGGCCGATGATCCGCGGTCCCACCGGAGACGACACAGGGGTCGACCTTCTCAACAACACCATCACGGGCAACACTGCATCGACCGCCTCCAGCCGCGGCGGCGGGGTCTTCGTGTCCTCCTTGAACACGGCCAACAACGTATTGGTGGGTTTGAACAATTGTATCGTATGGGGCAACACGGCTCCCACGGACGGCGATGACCTCGAAATGGTGGGCGAGGCCGTGCACGTTGTCGCCGGCACCTCGATCATCGGTCCAA
>CAYVUX010000103.1:0-9398 GCA_964455075.1 uncultured Desulfobacteraceae bacterium
AGGACGGCCGGAACAATTTCTGCAAGTTCCCGCCGGCTTCCCGTAAACCCGGGCCGTGCAGTCTGTCGAAACGCGGTGAACGTCCGGTTTTTCGTGTCCAAGTGCGGTATGTTTTCTATTTCGACAGCGATCCCGGTCCCGATTTGGATTATCCCAACCGCGGTTCAGTCCCCACCCTCCGGGCGGATCCACGAATGATTTTGACTCTGCCTCAAATGGAAACGTCTTTCAAAGGTCTCGCCACGGGGTTTTGCGAAGCGGATTATTGCGAGGGATACTCCTTCGGCCCGAAGAGGCGGAGCGGCTCGTCCAAAGGCTCGGATACGGAAAATGGCGACACCGTGGGACTCTCTTGGTTGGGAGAAGGCCTGGTAGGAGCGCCTCCGAATCTCCAGGCCATGACCGTGGAGATGAACAGGAGGGTCAGGGCCGAGGTCCAGTAAAGAAGCGTTTTTCTCCAACGTCTTTGATTATCGGGCACCATGTTCACGGTGACCTCGCGCGTTCCGTCTTCCGCGCTGTTCAATATCTTCGGTGTCGGGGTTCTCGTCGCCTTCCGGAGTGCGGCTTCTTCCTTCTCGATTTCCTCCGCGAAAAGAGATGACATGGTTTGCGCGATGCCGTGATCGCTGGACAGGCACTGCAGCTGTTCCATCGCCTGTTCCAGATCCGAAAACATTTCTCCCGCCGTTTGGTAGCGGTCCTCCGGAGCCTTGGCCAATGCGCGGCCGAGGATGCGGCGCACTTCGTCGGGGAGATCTTCCACCAGGGTTTCCGGCGGCACAAAATCGGCGTTTCGCACCTTGGCGAGAATCTCGGCGGTATCTCCTTCGAACATCCTTCTCTGGGTCACCATCTCGTAGAGTAGGATTCCGCTGGAAAAGATGTCGGTCCTGTGATCAATGGGTTTGCCTTCGGCCTGCTCAGGAGACATGTAGGCGGCTTTTCCCTTGATCACTCCTACCTGGGTGGTACTCCTCCGGCCGGCCGCCTTGGCGATCCCGAAATCCACAATTTTGACCTGGCCCCCGTAGGTGACGAAGATATTCGGGGGGCTGATATCCCTGTGAATAATGTTCAAGGGCTTTCCCTGGAAGTCTTTCTGGTGGTGGGCATAATCGAGCGCATCACAGATTCGGGATGTCACGTAGAGGGCGGTCGATAGGGGGAGTGTAAAGGACTTTTCTTGCGCTTTGTTGATGACCGCGCGGAAGTCCTTGCCGAAAAGGTATTCCATGGCAATGAAGTAGGACTGTTCCACCCGGCCGAAATCATAGATCTGTACAATGTTCCGATGCTGGAGAAACGCGGCCAATTTGGCCTCATCCACAAAGCAGTGCAAAACATCTTCGTCGACCGCGATATGAGGAAGGAGCTTCTTGACGGCGAGAAGCTTTTCAAAGCCCTTTTCTCCCGTGATCTTGGCGAGATAAAGCTCGGCCATCCCGCCCACGGCGATCTTGTTCAAGAGCACGTATTTCCCGAGACTGCCGGGTGTGAAGTGTGCAGGCGTGTTCATTTCCTGGTGTTGTCGCCGTAGGATTACAACCCGCTTTCGGGAGGCGCATCTCCACGCCGGACCTGCTCTTCCAGGATCGGGATGTCCTCTTTCTTCTTGGAGACCGGTTTTCTCTTGTAAGAGAATCTGAGGATTCCGTGTCCGACTTTGATGATGTCCGATTCCTGAAGGCGCATCTCCCCTTTTATCGAAGATCCGTTGAGCTTTGGTTTGATGATCCCGCCCGTGTGATTCAAGTAGTAGCCGTCGGGCTTGCGATTGATGGTGGCCGCCACACGCCCCACCAGGAACCCGCGCACACTCACCTGGCATGAATCAGCCTTTCCGATCGTGCTCACTTGGCGGCCCAATTCGAACTCTCCCCGCCCTCCGGCCACGAAAGTCAAGATCCCCGGCGTTTCCGGTGAGATGGTGTCCTTTTCAAGCTTCGGCATGTTTTTTACAAGCAGATTTCGGTAGGAATCGGTGTCCAGGACCATGGTCCGGTCCAAATCCTCTCCGTGTTGTGCACCGCCGCCGGGGGTGGCCTCCCCGTAGGCAAGAAGTATGGCCTCATCCGCCTCTGCGGGGTCCTGGTCGGGCCGGGGTGGGGATTCCCACTCCTCGTATTCAAAAACCAGGCTGTGCTTCCCGATAGTGATCACATCTCCGTGTCTCAGCCAGTGGGACGTCACCAATTCCCGATTGAGAAAGGTCCCGTTCCTGCTTCCTAGATCGGTCAACAGAAATCCGTGATCAACGGATTCGATTTTCGCATGTCTTCCCGACACCGCCAGATTATCAATGACCAAATCATTGAAGCTGCTTCTGCCGATGGTCACAGGGCCTCCCACCTTTTCCAATCGGCGGGAATCAATAACCTGTTTCTTGAATTTGAGTGTGAGCGTTGGCATTTTGAGATCCTCTACGTCTCGCGGATGGTTATTGTGTGGCGGTATTTCCACATGTCGTTACAAGAGGCCCATCATGCGCGGGAAAAACCCGAAGATCCGCTCCTTTCTCGTCTTAACCTTCTTCACCTTGAGCACGATGATGGAAATATTGTCATTGCCCCCCCGCTCGTTGGCGAGGTTTACGAGGAACCGGCACGTATCCCTTGCAGAGTGGCGGCTGCTTATTTCAAGGACCTCTTGGGGCTCGACCCGATCACTCAGGCCGTCGGAGCAAAGAACAAATATGTCTCCTTTCCTGCACGTTCTTTCTGATACATCCACGTCCACGCTTTCGTAAATCCCAATCGCGCGCGTAAGCAAATGTCCGAGTTGGATTCCCACCTGCTCCGCCCAGTCGGGATGGAGCTCGAGCTTCTCGGATTCGACGTTGTGCATGACGGACACAAGCTCAATGGAGCCGTCCCGGATCATGTAGATGGGGCTGTCCCCCACGTTGGCCACAATAAATGCGCTTTCCGAGAGGTATACGGCGGATACCGTGGTCCCCATTCCTTGGCAGGTCTCATCTTTTTGGGACAGGCGGTGTATTCGCTTGTTGGCCTCCCATATGGCTAGAAGAAGCTTTTTCGACTCCGGCGAAGGCGGATCGCTGCTGGAGGGCTCTTGCGCCTGAGCCACAGGGAACTGCCGCTCGGAGCGCATCCAGTCGAGAATGCTTCTCACGACCAGATCGCTCGCGACCTCTCCGGCCCTGTGCCCCCCCATCCCATCGGCCACAATGTAAAGCCCCAGTTTGTCGTCAATGTAGATGGTGTCTTCGTTGTGAGCCCTTTTGCGGCCAATGTCCGTAAGGCCAAATGATTCAACGATGACCATGAGATGTTCTTTAACCGGGAGTGTAAACGCCAAAACCAGCTCCGAGAGGACTCCTCCCGTCGTACTCGTCCCGCCTCGTTACCTGGACCCCCTTGCCATGCCCTGCTTTCCGTTCATCAAGTCGCCTCGGCTGCGCAGGCCAAAAAACTCCGCCGCGCCTCGGGAAGACCCAACATAACAGCATTTGCGCAAGGTGTAAAGGTCACCGCGAATATGCACTCACGGCAAAGCATTAAGCGGCACCGGGCGGTTTCCGGATCGGAAATCAGTCCGCCAGGTCGGATTCAATGAGTGGAAGGCTTCCGGGGACACGACCGAGCGGTGGGAAGCCGAAGGGAAGCGGGGACAAATCCAGACAGTCCCTCATCTCATAGGCGGCAGGCGAGACCAGGGTCCGTCTCGCCTGCGCAAAGGAGATCAGGTATCACCGCTCTTCTCGAGAATGTCTCCGGGTGTCTTCATGAGAACCTCCGCTTTCCTGCCCGGGAGAAGGAATGGGCCCGGGTTCTGTGAAGACAGGGCGGGATACGCCTTCTGCTCGTCGTTTTCCTTTGGAAATATGTCCAGGGTGTATGTGTCTGTTCCTACAAGACGAATCCTGTAGGCCGGCGTCTCGAACTCCTCTCTCCGGCGGCCTTCCAGGAATTCTTCGCACTCCAGGCTTGAAAGGGCCCGCAGCATGCGGTCCAGGTGCAGCGTATCTCCGGGAGTACCTTCCGGGGTTTTCCATATCTCTTCGGCGGCCCCCGCAGCAGGAGGCGGAGATTTCTCGTTCTCCCCGGGCACCGATTCCAGAGGTTCTACGGGTTCAAGCTCCCTGACAAGAGTCACGGATTCCTTCCCCTTCTCGATGTGAATTTCGCGGATTTCATCCTGGTCAAATGCCAGGACCGTTTTGTCCCGCAGTTCGGAAGCGGTGGTCTCGAACCGGTTCCGGAAGTTTTCCCTGGCGTGGAAAACCCGGTCGTTTCCTTCCAGGCGGACGAATGTGTGGCGAAAGGACGTAGCGGGTTTGCCTACCCGAAATTCCCGTAGAAGAGTGTCTCCGCTCCACGCCTTGACGGCAATCCCGTTTTCACTGCCCAGGTTGTAGCGGCTGTAGTTCTTGGATTCCGAAACCATGGCGGTCAAAGTCAGCTCCGCTATGGTGCGCAGGATGTCCTTCATGCGGTCGGCGTCCGCCCGGTGTCCTTCCGGTTCAATCCGCCATTCTTCGCCGTCCCGTTCCAGGATCACCGATCCTTCCGGACGAGTGATCTCCACCTTGGTAATGTCTTCCTGGGAAAGCCCGGCAAGCTCAGGAAGGCTGTATTGGGTCCGGTCCGTTTCCCTCGCGGACAGGTACACGGAAAGGGCCACGATGACCGCGGCCAGCACGATGTATTCTTTTTTGATTTTCATGGGAATGCGACCTCACTTCTGAAACATCAACTGGATACGCTTTTTCCTGGAGTGGCGGCGAAACCAAACCAGGAGCCCGAACAGGACAACCATCACCGGCAGACCGGCGATGTTGAATGTCTTGACCAGGGCCTTGGTCTTACGCGTGGTTTCTTCAAGGGGATTGAAACGAAGCTCCTTGCTTCTAAGGAGGGCGATCTTCTCTCGACCGTTCAACACATCCAGTACGTTCATCACAAAAGTAGAATTGGGCGATCCGCCCTGTTCGTCGAGGAGGTTGTCCTTCAGCATCTCGGAGGAACCCATCACAAAGATTTTCCCCGGTCTCCCTTTGGACAGAAACTCTCCTTGTCCTTCAATTTTTGAGAGATCCAGCTTGCGGTCAACGGCCGCATCCGGCGGGGAATTCTTGTCCTCGGCCGGTTCTTTCTCGGGGATGGGTTTCCCTGCGAAATAGCTCGGAAAGCCGCCCTCGACAAGATACGCGAGAGGTCTGCTGCCCATTTCGTCCTCGGAGCTGGGAGGCTGGATGAACATGGGATTCAGGTTGATCCGGCCGCTCATCTCCCACGACTCCTCGGAGGATGAGAAGAGAAGATGGGCATTCAGTCCGGCTTTCCGGATTTTATTCTCGTCCACCTGCACCGGAGAGACCTTTACGGTTACAAGCCCTTTGATGTTCTTCATGACATCCAGATCCTGGTTGATGAAACGACTCTTGATGATGGGGACGAAATATATGGCCCTTTCGCCCCCGCCGTAGCGGGATGGAACCTGCTGCTTGTAGCAATTCTTGTCCATCACATAGGAATCCTTGATCCGGATTCCGTAATGCTCCAGAAGCCTTTCGAGTCCGGTGCGGAGCTTCACATACGATGGTTGGTTGAACTGGGGCTGTTGCATCTGGTTGTCGGGGGATTGCTCCTTGAAGACGTCCATGAAGAAAGCGATGCTGTTTCCTTTCATGAGAAACTGGTCGATCTGGAAGAGCTCCCAGTCAGAAAAATCGTCCATCGGGCGGGCGATGACCAGACAGTCGAAGCCTTCGGGAATGGGCCCTTCTTTAAGATCGAAATCCTTGATGGTGTATCCCTCCCCCGCCAGGGATCTGAAAACCCGGAGCGCTCCGTCGCCCTGGCCGCCGCCGGGAGGCCTTGACGGAGTCGGGGCAATGTCCAGTGTCCCATGGCCGGCGAGGTACCCCAAGTCCTCGTTAATGTCAATAAGAGACTCCAGCTTGTCTTCCATGATTTCCGGAAGCCTTTTCATGTCGGCCAGCTGATACCGTGTGCCGATTAATGGGAGCCTGAGAACCCGGACCAGGGGTACGTCCACCACCTTCTCGCCGTATTCCATGATGAGACCGACCGTCCCCTGTCCGGGCTCAACTTCCCCGCCGGCCATCCCCGGCCACTTGAGGGTCAAAAGGTTGTATCTTTCCGCTTCCTCCGAGGACACGCTTACCTTGGAAGGATCGATGTATTCGAAATCGAGTTTGCCGTAGTTTTTGGCGCTCATTTCTTCAACGATTTCCCGGAGCTTTTCCGGTACAGCGGAAAGTTCGTTCAATTGGATGTAAGGGGCGACGGATTTCAGCGAAGAGGAAAGGAAGAGCCGGACATGGATCGTATCTTCCAGGGCGAGAAGCGCGCTGATTTTGTTGTTCATCTTTTGAATGCCTGTTGTGAGCTTGTACTCCAGCCTCTCGGTGGATTTGATGGTGGGGATCCTTTCGATGATATCGCCGTGGATCATAACCAGGCCCATGTAGGCCTTTTTGAACTTGACCTCATCTTCTTCAATTGCCTGGATTTGAACGGGATGAATGCCGTAATTTCTCGCCAGTTTCTGGTTCTCTGCGGTTTCGTTGCCGATGTCCCCGCCCTCCGGGCTTACGTTGTAAAACTTGTAGTTGAAGTATTCATTCGAATAGGCGGCGTATTCCCCCAACAGGTCATGGAGATACCGCTCGGTCTGGTTGTACGGTGCGGGAAGGTCCTTTGTAAAAAACACCTTGATCGTGAGCGGCTCAGAGAGGGTGGAGACCGCATTCCGGCTTGCTTCGGATATGGAGTACATGTTGTTCTCCGTCAAATCGAGCCGGAAAAAAAGGGTCAGGCCCGCCACGTTGATCAAAATAACGATGACGAGATAGATGAAAAATTTTGCATATTTTCCCGATCTCATTTTTGCGCCCATGCTATTCTCCTTAATTCTTTTCCTGCATCACCAGCTGTGCACCATACAGTCCGACAAAGCACACGCTGAGAAAGTAGAGCAGGTCGCGTGAATCGATGACTCCTTTGGAGATGTTCTGGAAGTGAAAGTCCGCTCCCAGATGTTGAAGAACTCCCACCAGCGACCGCGGAAGGAAGAAAAGGGCCTTGTCCAGCAGAGTCAAACTGAAGCAGAGAGCCAGGCCGATAATGAAGGCGGTAATCTGATTTCGTGTCAGGGACGAGGCAAACAGGCCGATTGCCGAAAAAGCCGAGCCCAGCAGAATCGCGCCGATGTATCCACCGGCGACCGGGCCCCAGTCCAGCTCGCCCAGGAATGATATGGTGATGGGGTACGCGATGGTCGGCAAAAGCATCGCCGCCACAAAAACGACGCTGGCAAGGAATTTTCCGAGAACAATTTCCCGGAAAGACACGGGCATTGTGAGCAGGATTTCATAGGTCCCCACGTTCAATTCCTCGGAGAACAGTCTCATGGTTACCGCCGGAATTACAAACGAGAAGGTCGCCGGAAGCAATCCGAAGAAATTACGGAGGGTCGCCTGATCGTAAATAAAAAATGTCGAAAAAAAGAACCATCCTGTAACGAGGATAAAGATGGATATCACGATATACGCAATCGGAGAGACAAAGTAGGCTTTGAACTCTTTTTGAAAGATGTGTCCGACTTGTCGCATCTTAATTCTCCTTGGTGAGTTCTCGGAATATGTTTTCGAGGGATCTGGTTTCTTGCCTGAATTCGAGCAGGACCCAATCGGTGTTCTTGATCGCCTCGTAGATTCTCTCCCTGAGATCGTCGCTGGACTTCCATGTCACATTGAAATGGGCGGCATCGTCGTCCCGGGCCCGGAGAGCAACCTTGAGAACGCCCTCCAGTGAGCCCAGCCGGGCATTCACGGAATCGGGGTCGGCGTTCCGCAAAGAGATGTGAATGACGTGTTCTTCCCTTGCGGACTCTTTGAGGTCCTCCGTATTCCCGTCGGCCACTATTTTTCCCTGGTGGATAATGGCAATGCGATCGCATGTCGCCTCTGCTTCGCTGAGGATGTGTGTGGAGAGAATAATCGTCTTCTCCTTTCCGATCTCCTTGATGATGCCTCGAATCTCCACAATCTGATTGGGGTCGAGCCCCGAGGTGGGTTCATCCAGCACCAGGATTTCCGGATCATCCATCATGGCGCTCGCCAGACCGACCCGCTGCTTGTAGCCCCTCGAAATCTCGGCGATGGGCTTGTGCATCACATCATGAAGTCCGCAGATTTCAACAAGCTGGCGGATTCTGGAAAGCTTGCCGTCGCTCGGCATTTCCCGGATGTCTGCCACGTATCTCAGGTAGTCGTAAACCAGCATTTCGCGGTAAAGCGGAGCCGACTCCGGGAGGTATCCGAGAAGTCTTTTTATGGCGACGACGTCTTCGTCGAGGTCGTAGTCCTTCATCTGGATTTTCCCCGAGGAAGGGCGGGTAAACCCGGTGAGCATCCGCAATGTGGTCGTCTTCCCTGCTCCGTTCGGACCCAGCAGCCCGAGAATTTCGCCCTTGTCGATGCTCAGTGAAATATGATCGACGGCGCAAAGGGTCCCGTAGAATTTTGTCAGATCCTCGACACGAATCATACCGTTCTCCTCCCTTAAAGCTCTGGTCAAGGCATTTCCCCGGCTCGGGGGCCCGCCGGATGGGATTCTCTCTCCGTCAATCCCCTCCAGGTGAAGCGGGGCATGACAAGGAAGTTCCGGCGGATATGAAAGGACTCTCCGGCGGATTGCGGGAGCATTCGCCGGGGAGCCCGGCTTTGGGGATGAAATTACAGACAATGGGTCCCTCTGTCAAGAGGGCGATACGCCGCCGCAGGATCGCCCGGAAATGAGGGAAAATGCTCCTGATTCCTCACTCCGCCCCCTTCATGGGGTTCCCCTTGATTCCATCCAAATCCAAGTCCAAATCGAAATCGGGATCGAAATCCAAATCGAGCCCGGAACTCCAGCGTTTTTACCGATTTCGGCCTTGGGCTTACATCGGTAAAAACGTGCGCTTGCCGATCCGACGGAACGGGTCGGGGCCTCTCCCTGGCGATGACTCCTTTGCACACCGCCGGGGTTTAGCCGAAGGGAAGGGTGGGAGGCCCCGCAGATGTGCGTTTTCCGACACCCTCCCCCGGTCTTCAGGCTCTTTCCATGCGCGCGAGCGCCTCCCCGGCCAAATCCTTTATCTGAAGGGTTTGCAGTCGGAGATCGCGGTAGATTTCCACCGGCGACGTGTCATCCAGAAGGGCTTCCAGGTTTGCCCGCGCCTCCTTCGCCTCCAACAATCCCAGGGCCCAGGCCGATATTCCCCGGACCGTCGAATCCTCGGACCCCAGGCAGGCAAGCAAGTGGGGAACGGCTTTGCGCATCCGCTCGGGCGCAGTCTGGGCCACGCGTGCGACCGCCCAGACGGCGCCCCTTCGAAGGGGCGCGTATTCCAGGTAGTTGCCC
>CAYVUX010000104.1:0-2672 GCA_964455075.1 uncultured Desulfobacteraceae bacterium
ACCACCGCCGGAGTATTTCTCAGGTTCCAGCCTTTGGGGACGGGAAATTCAAACCGGAGAGCGGGATGGTAGAAGACATCGCCCTCCACATAGCCCTGCCGGGGGTCTTCTCCATAGACCAACCCGTCGATTCGTCTCAAATAGGAATCCTCTCCGATTTTCCAGGCATCTTTTCCCAGCCTTTTTTTCCACTCTTCGGCCATCTCCAGGACCTTCTTCTGGCGGTCCGCCGGATTTGGGTGCGTGGAAAACCAGGCGGGCAATCCGCTTCGATCGGATTCGGGACTCATGCGTTCGAGTGTCTCGAAAAAGCCTGCCATCTCCCCCCCGTCAAAACCCGTCTTGCACGAGTACTCCACACCGAGGGCGTCGGCCTCCCGCTCATTGTCGCGGCTGTACTTCATGAAAAGCATGCCCACCCCTATTTGGGCAAGGCTTCCCAAATCCCTAACGGTTTCGGAGAGTACCGCGCCGAGGCCCAAGCCGATCTGGGCGATCTGGGCCCTGGTGTACTGCTGGGCCGAGTGCCGGGCCGTAATGTGCCCGATTTCGTGCCCGAGGACTCCCATCATCTCGGCCTCGCTGTTCAGGCTTGCCAGAATGCCCCGCGTGAAATAGATGTATCCCCCGGGAACGGCGAATGCATTGACCACGGGCGTGTCCAGGATCTTGAGGCGGTAGTCCAGGTTGGGCCGATGGGAAATTCTGCCCAGCGCTTTGCATCGTTCCTCGAGCGCAGCCGTCAAGGCGGCGTCATCGTAGAGACCGTATTGCTGTACCACCTGCAAATCCGTCTGGCGGCCGAGCTCTCCTTCCTGCTCCTCGCTGAGCAACATCAGCTGGCGCTTTCCGCTTACCGGGTTTACTGCGCAGGCCGCCATGAACAGAAAGATCACCGGCAACATCATGCCGGCTGCCAGCCTTCCCCATCGTCTTGCTGTCATGAGACCCCTCCTTTTTCCGGGCCCTGTGCGGCACGCATCCGTTGGTCGGCCATCGTCCCCAGACCTCACCGCAAGAGGGAACGGTTTCAGCGTGCGCCCGGCAGCGCCTGGTTCTCTCCATATTCCGGCCTTGCGCCGGGAGCGTTCCGATCAGGACCCAAGTCCCTTCTGTACGACCCTTACGTCCACAGCGGCACCCCCTTCACGAAACACCACCAGGGGGTTGATGTCAACCTCCCTCACATCTACAAGGTCCACCATGAGCTGAGAAAGACGTAGGAGACATTCTTCCACGAACTGGAGATCGTATTCCCTTCTTCCCCTCATCCCTTTGAGGATCTCATAGCACCGGGTTTCCCGAATCATGTCTCCCGCATCCCGCCGGGTTATGGGGGCGACGCGGTAGGAAATGTCCTTCCAGAGTTCCGCGTAAATTCCTCCCGTTCCGAAAATCATGGTAGGCCCGAACTGAGGGTCTCTCTTGGCACCGAGGATCACCTCCGCTCCCGGATCCGCCATCTTCTGAACAAGAAATCCTGCGATCCGGGCCTCAGGAACCGCGCGCATTACGTCATCCGTCATGGACTGGAGGGTTTCCTCGAGTTTTTCAGGCCCGTCAACACGGAGGGCAACCCCGTCCACTTCGGACTTGTGGGAAACATGGGGGGAGAGGACCTTGACCGCCACCGGGTATCCCAGGTCTTGGGCCCCGTCCAACGCTTCCGCCGCATCCCGGCACAGCCGTTGAGGCACCACGGGAATCCCGTACCGCTCCACAAGGTCGTAGGCGCGAGATTCCATCCACTCCCCGTAGCCGCTCCCGCCATGCCGGTCCACCGCCTCCCCGATTTCCCCATTTACACGGAACCGTGGCGCAGGCTCCGACAACCCCGACAAAAACTGCTCTCTTTTGTAAAGGGCAGAAAGAGTCCGGGCCGCCCGGGGAAGACTCAGCAGGGAGAGTACATGCCCTCCCTTTTCCAGGCCCTGCGAGACTTCCTGCTGATTCGGCCCGTAAAGCCAGGCCACCACCGGCTTCTCGGGACCGGCTTCCGTGGTCTTCCGAATCACCTCCGTGCAGTCCAGGTGGGCGTTCTGAGGAAGCTCGGGGGCCAGGGCGATACAAATGACCCCGTCCACTTCCGGATCACGAAGTACTTCCGAAAGCACGGTTCGGTAAACCTGGTTGATTCCGTTCTTCATGAGGGCGGGCCAAATGTCCAAAGGGTTGCCTATCGGCATCCAGGGCGGCGAGAGGTCTTTCACCTCCTGTATGGTCCGGGAGGTAAGCCTGGCCGGTTCAAGCCCGCAAGCCTCGAAGGCATCCAGTAGAATAATCCCGCCCGCCCCTGTGAAAGTCACCAGCCCTACCCGTTTTCCTTTCATGGGCGGGAGATGCAAGAAGGCCCTTGTATAGTCAAAGACCTCTTCCGCATCCTGTGCCGGAACGATCCCCACCTGGCGAAACACTGCATCAAACACCTCGGCCTCTCCGACCAAGGCTCCGCTATGCGAAGACGCGGCTTCGGCCCCTTCGGGGCTCCGCGCGGTCTTAAGAGCGATGACCGGTTTCTTGCGGACAACCCTTCTCGCAACGTCCAGAAACCTCTGACCGTTGGTCATCCCCTCGATGTGCAGAAAAATGATCCGGATATCGTCATCTTCTCCGAAATATTCAACCGCATCGGCAAAATCGATGTCACAGGCGTTTCCGAGGTCTATGCCCTT
>CAYVUX010000104.1:2682-9355 GCA_964455075.1 uncultured Desulfobacteraceae bacterium
CCGGATTGGCACACGACGCCCACGGGCCCTTTCGCCCTCTGGAGAGGCATGAAAGAAGAGGTAAACCCGGAGAAGGCATCCATGACTCCGAGGGTATTGGGGCCAAGGATCCGAATCTTTTTCCGACGGCTGACCTCTGCCAGGTGGTTCTGGAGGGCCTTTCCCTCGGCATCCGCATCGGCGAATCCCTGAGGGATGACAATGGCGCCGCGGATTCCGGCTTCTGCACAGTCTTCCACGATCGACGGAATTTGCTCCCTCGGTGTGGAAACCAAAGCCAGATCTACGGGCCGTCCGATGTCTTTTATTCCTGCATAGCATTTCCTGCCCAGGACCTCTTTCGCCATGGGATTGACCGGAAAAATTTCCCCGGCGTACCCGAAAGACTCCATGTTTTCGATCACATTGAAACTTCCTTTTCCCGTTTTCCGGCTTGCGCCGACGATAGCTACAGATCGAGGATCCATGAACATGTCGAGATCATTTCGCATAGCCCTTTTACCCTTCTCTCTGATGTTGCCCGGAATAATCATACGGCCGGATTGAAGATCCCTATCAACCCGGCCCTTTGGGCCGCGCACGTTCGATATGCGGCGTCGGTATGGGAAGAGGTTGCAGGCTCTCGCGTGCAAGCTCCTTCGAATGCTTTGCCCTTTATAGGACGTTATGGCCGGATTTTCAATAGTCGAGCCGCCTCCCCAATCGCCCGTTCCATTTCCCCGGATAATGGAAATGGGGGATGATGAAAGGGATGGAAAAACGCCGCCTTTTGGCCTATAATTCCTGTTGGGAAGTCCGAATCGCTCCAAACCGTTGCTATGAGGAGAGGTATGTCGTGAGCAGGATCATAAGCCGAGCGCTTTTTCTGATCGTATGGGGTCTTTTTTTACTGGCTCCTGCGGGATGCGGAGACCGGGACGGCGAAGGGCCCGGCAAACCCGAAACTCCCACTCCCAAACTGGGATCCATCCGCTTTGGAAACTCTTCACGAGTTGTGTTTGAAAAGGTCCGGAAATCCAGTGTCCTTTCCGGCACCCAACAAGCTCCAGGCAACGACATTTCCGGATGGGACAGGAAGGCCGTAACCCGGCTTTTTGACAGGCCCTTTGAGATCGAATTTTCTTTCAATGATCAAGATCGATTGTACAAGATCAGGCTTTCCACGCCCTTGGGCCGGGACGTTTCCGAGCTGGACCGGGATGCCTTGACGGACCTCCTCGACCTGGCCGCTGCTTCCTACTCCAAGAAGTACGGAGACCCTTATCACACTTACTCTCGCCTGGATCTTCCTCTTTACGAGGGGGGAAGTTTTTACACGGCCAGATGGCGAGTCCTGGACAACCGGTATTCCATAGAGCAATTCATTTACAACAAAGGGTCTCTCGAATTCGTGATCTCCATTGTGGATGATGTCCAGTACCTTGGAACCGTCGTCAGAGAGCCAAGGAAAACTCGCGAGAGGGGCGCGGAGGACCCGAAAGAAGAACCCCTGGAGATGGACAGGACGCAGGATCTCATCTAGTCCCATTTACGAGATCTCAAAGAGGCACTGGTCGGTTTCGAGATCAGAAATGAGCAATTTTTTCGCAGGCGCCTGATTTCCGGGCAACCCGCCCGCAGGGAGGGGATCGAGCCACCCGTCAGGGTACGAAGAGAAGAAAAGAGGGGCTTTTCTGGAGTGTTCTCACCTTTTTCTCTTCCTCGTTCCTTTTTGTCGATCCGGGCGCCGTCTTCGGAGCATTTTCATACGACCCCGCCGTCAAGATTAGATTCAGCATTGCGTACGTGCTCCTCCTTTTGATGAGTTATATCGTGGAAGCAACCAGGCGGAGATACCATGAAGGGATGGAGAGAGAAAGCCGCCGTCTTCAAAGCGAGATTGAAGAGCGCCTGCGAATTGAAGAAGCGCTCAGAAAGGCACGCGACGAGCTCGAGAAGAGGGTGGAGCAAAGAACCGCGGAATTGAGAATCGCCAATGAGAAGCTGAAAACGGATATCGAAAAACGCAAGCAAATAGAAAGGGCGCTGAGGGCCTCGGAGGGGGAGAAGAAAGTCATCCTCTCTACCGTTATGGAGCATGTGATTCACGAAGACACCAACATAAAGATACTGTGGACCAACAGGGCGGCATGCAAATCCGCGGGCATGAGGGAAGAAGAGATTGTGGGGCGACACTGTTATGAAATATGGCCGCAATTGGACAAACCTTGTTCCGATTTCCCCGTGCAAAAGGCAATGGAAACAGGCATCCCACAAGAGACGGAGAAAACCACGCCCGACGAAAAGGCCTGGATTATCCGGGGATACCCCGTACCCAACGAGAAAGGGGAGATTATCGGCGGAATCGAAGTGACCCTTGAGATTACCGAAAGGAAAAGGGCTGAAGCCTCTCTTCGAGAAGCCTATGACATCATCAAAAACCACGAAGGAATGATAAACGTATACAGCGAAAAAGGGCAAGGCACCACCCTTACTAATGAGGCCGTTAATATTTTGACATGCATGGCCGAAATACCCGGTATTTAACGGTGCCCCTAAACACTGGTGTCTAAATAATTATGGCCTCCGTAGTAATATTTATCTGCCCGCCTCGGACAAAGACGTGCCGAGGAAAACGAAGATGAAAGGGGAGGTCCTGACGGGAACAGGCACGGTTCTTCTCGTTGACGATGAAGAACTTGTACTGAGAGTTGGCGAGGAAATGCTTCAAAAGATCGGGTATGAGGTATTAATCGCCCATAGCGGAGAGGAAGCCCTGAAGCTGTACTATAGGCAACAGGACCGCATCAGCCTGGTTATTCTGGACATGGTAATGCCCGAAATGGACGGCGGAGAGATCTATGACCGGTTGAAAGAAATCGATCCCGGGGTTAAAGTCCTTCTGTCAAGCGGGTACAGCATTAATGGCAAGGCGCAGCGCATTTTGGACCGGGGATGTGACGGCTTTATTCAAAAGCCTTTCAACTTGAAAGTCCTTTCCCGGAAGATAAAAGAGATCCTTGGATAACCGCGGGAGCGGTTTCACGCGACCCTGGACCGACGCCCCAAAGGACCGGGGCACCCAATGCATCATGAATTGAGCATCTTTGGCAACCATACGATCCTACGAAAACAAAAACGGAGGAGGTTCCCTATGCATCCACTGAAGGCAGGGCTTTTTCTTTTGTTCTTTGTATCCGCACTGTTGAGCTGTGTGACTCCTGCGTCGCAACGAACTGTCGGTTCCCCGGCGATCCAACAAGCGATTCAGGCCATCGAGGTGGAGGGAAATGTCGATCAAGGAATTTCCGAGCTCTTGCGTTTCCTGAACAAGCATGAAACGGTCTACAGGCAGAACGGCTTTCTGGTAACCTTGTGCCGCGCGTATTCGTGGCTGGCAAAGGCGTACGTCCAAAAGCGTGATTTCGGGAAGGCATTCGAATTCGCCCAGAAGGGCTCCGAACTGATCGATGAGATCGACCGAGTGGGCATCCAAAACGTGGATGACAACGGCTCCGGGCAGCGGATCGTCCGGGGGACACCTTCTGCCTATGACCCCGCCGACATGCGGGCCATGCACTTCTACGGATCCCAGTTCCAGGTGCATGACGCCCTCCGCTTGTACTACCAGGCCGCCGGCGATGACACCCGGGCCGAAGAAATGACGGAAAAGTCCAAAGCGGCGTATCAAGCGATGAAGCCCTACATCCGCAAAATGACACGGACTGCTCAGAGAATCCGCGCATCCCAAGAGCCTGCTAAACCGGGGCAACAGGCATCATCCCCGTCGAAGGAGAAGGATCCCCTGAAATACCATCAGGATATGTTGTCTTCCGCATTTCTCCACGCAAAGATTCTTCAAAAACACCACACGGACGAAACGGAAGGTCTTGAAGCCCTGATTGACAAATGGGTCCAAGAGATGATTGCTCATGACAGGTTCATGGAGTTCAAGAGGGTGAATATTCAAAACCACAAAAATGCCGGACAGCTGAAAGCGGCAGCCGATTTCAAAAGAATCTACGACTACTATGAGAACCACTTGCTCAAATCCTGGTCCGAGGTGCTTAAGGCGTTCGTGCTCCTGGAAATCGAGAGGCCCCGGGAAGCGGAGAGGCATTTGAGAAAAGGTTGCGCCCTTTTCACGAACGCCGAGAGGCCCGTTATTCGAACGAACACCGTGCGGGCTTGGCTCCGGCTCGCACACGTTCCCGTAACCGGAGAAATTCCCCTGCCATGGAAGACCCTGGAGGCCGAAATCCTTACAGAACTCGGGAGCGACAGGGCGTTGCAGCTCTGGGAGGAGGTCCGTCATGACCTTTCCAAACCGCATGAGAACGCATTTACCGCAGTGCAATTCAAATTTTTCCGAGACCACTACAACGAAAAAGTCGACCTCATCCTCTCCGATATCTACCATGAAAAGGGACGTTATCCCAAGGCCCTGGCTTTGATAGACAAGGTGCTGGAAAAGAGGGAGTCCGCCCGCTCGACTTTTTCTAGGGAAGCACACAAGATAGGCTACCTGGCGGCCAACAGGCGCCTGTACGATCGGTTTCTGGCATTGAGCGAACACGACCCGGACATAAACCTTGTCGCCATGGAGCGGGCCAAGTCCCGATCCATGGTGGACTTGATGGTCCAGAACATGGGGGATATGCGGGAACCCCTTCTGGCCGATTTCGCGGAGCAACGACAAGTTGCTTTGAAGGCCCTGGAAAACGGCCCAGGGAAGGAGGGACAACGCGCCATTTCCGTCAATTGGAAAGACGTGGAAAAAGAGCTCCGTTCGCTCAAAGAGAAAAAGCCGCAGCTTTACTCCCTGGTCTCGGTGGAAGCCCCTTCGTTGGACGAAGTAAAAAGTCTTTTGCCCGCAGATGCGGCAGTTCTTTCCTACTATGTGACAGACGACGGCATTTACGTGAATGTGTTGAGTCAGGCCGGGCACTATTTGACGAAAGTCGACGTCTCGCGAATGGCCCTGTTTGAGGGAGTCTATCGTTTTCGAAGCCGCATGGGCAAGGGGGAAGTGACCAATGAGCGACCTCATCATGCCGGGATCGCCCTTTCTTGGAAGATGGAGCGCGGCGCAGAGACGGTCCGAATCAAAAACCATCTCCCTTTTCCGCTTGAGATCTATTCCATGACCCGCCTGGAGCAAGGGTTTTTTCCGCATATCGCGTTTCCTTTCCTCCCGGTTCCTGTCGAAAACCAGATAGGGATCACACCGGTCACACGCATCGTTGACGCCATGGAAGAAGTAGTGATCCATCAACGAGAACGTTCCGCAGAATATACCGGCGGCCAGGTCGAAGAGCTTTTCCTGGATACCAACATCGGGCGGCTGCACGCAGAAGCCATTATGCTGAAGCCGGAGGACATGCCTGCTTCGCTGACGGTCATCGAAAAACCCGCGATCGCATGGGAACCTCTCGAAAGAAGTCTCTACGAAGTGCTCATCGCGCCCGTGGAAAATCACCTTCGGGCAAAGCACCTGATTGTCGTGCCTCACGGCATGCTCCACTTCCTGCCGTTTGACGCCCTCAAGGACAAGAACGACGTGTATCTTTTGGAAAAATTCGCTGTTTCCTACGCGCCTTCTCTGAACGTCCTTAAATACTGCCGCGCCAACAATCGGGGAAGCAAAGAGTACCTGGTGGCCTATGGCGACTCCCTGGGAGACCTTACCGGAGCAAGGAGCGAAATCCGACAGATCCGTTCCCTTTTTCCGCGATCAGACGTTTTCGTTGGAAGAGAAGTCACCCAGGAAAATATTTCCAGATCCATGAAGCAGGCGGACATCGTCCACTTCGCCTGCCACGGCGTCTTCAACCCATTGGATCCTTTGCACTCGGGCTTGGTGATGGCCTCCGGCGACGCGACAGGTCGTGCAACGTCTTTCCACAGCATCCGGAAGGACGAATTGGTGCTTTTGACAGTAACGGACATTATGGGCATGGATTGCAGCCCCTATCTGGTCATGCTTTCGGCCTGCGACACAGGGCTTTCAAGAATCAGCGGCGGGGACGAACTGATCGGTCTTCAGCGGGGGTTCTTTACCGCGGGCGCCCCCTCGCTCATCACCACGCTCTGGCCTATTGCGGACGAACCCACCGCCAGGCTGGTGGCCAGATTCTACACCAACATGCTCAAGAAAGGGATGGACAAGGCGGCCGCCTTACAAGATGCCAAGCTTCATCTGATTGAAAGCGGGTACCCGGATCCTTACTACTGGTCCCCCTTTATCCTTCAGGGGGATTGGATGTAGCGCCGCATCGCAAGATGCGCCGCAAGGTCCGCCGGGGAGATTCCACCCTGATGATCGGACTGTACTCCCAGGTTTTGGCTATCTCGTGTCCATTTAAGAATGCATAGAGATGACAACGAGCTTCCGATTCAGAAAAGGGCCCTTTTCGGAGTTCTACCGGAATTCGCGTACAAGTCGCCTCAGCCGCCGCTCCGGAGCTTGTTCGCGAGCAAGCTCGCTCCTACAGGGAATCGAAAGCGCCTCTGTAGGAGCGGCGCAAGCCGCGAATCAGGAAGAACGCTGCTGGGGTATAGTGTCTTGCCAACAAAATCCCCCTACAACCGGGCAAGTCCTTCCCAACCGTAATCCACCCGAATCCACCATACGGATCGTGTTCGCGAGCAAGCTCGCTCCTACAGGGAATCGAAAGCGCCTCTGTAGGAGCGG
>CAYVUX010000105.1:0-9333 GCA_964455075.1 uncultured Desulfobacteraceae bacterium
GGATCCCGCCGGAAGGGACGTACAGGTCTTTGAAGATCATCAGTTTTTGGACCTGGGCACCGAATGCAAAGCGGATGTGGGGGGCCTGTACCGGGAGGCCCTCGAACTGGGGATCTATCCCCTGCGGTACATTCGAAACCGTGAGGCCATATCCGCTTCGGAGCAGCTCGTGCTGGCGAAGTCCCGCGTTGGCGTGGTGGGCGCCGGGGGCCTCGGGGGCACCCTCATTCTCCTTTTGGCGCGGGTGGGCGTCGGGTCGCTGGTGGTGGTGGACCGGGACGCCTTCGAGGAGAGCAACCTGAACCGCCAGGCCCTGTGTAACGTCACAGCCCTGGGAGAGTCCAAGGCCCGCGAAGCGGCCCGGGTCGTGGCCGGAGTCAATCCCGGGGTTCGGGTGTTGAGCCATGATATCGCACTGAACCGGGAAAACGGCCCTCTCGTTTTGGAGGGATCCCAGGTTATTGTCGATGCGCTGGACAATGTCCCGGATCGTCTGGTTTTGGAGGAGGTGGCATCGGAACTGAACGTCCCCCTGGTCCACGGTGCCCTGGCCGGATTTGAGGGCCAGCTCATGACCGTCTTTCCGGGAGATTTCGGCCTCCGAAAGCTTTATGGCGAAGGGAAGGGCTCGGGGGAAAGTACTGCGCGGCCAGAGGCCGTTCTGGGAGTGCCGCCGTTCATGCCGTCTCTCATCGCCACGTTTCAGGCCATGGAGGTCGTGAAACTGCTTCTGGGAAGGGGAAGGAGCCTGCGCCATACCCTGCTTCACGCGGATTTGGAAGCGGGCCGGCTGGACGAGTTTGCCTTCGGCACCCCAGAGTGATCATCCTCGAAAAAGAGAACCGAATGAGTGCCCGGAATCCGGGGACGGCTGTCGCAGGATGAAAATCGTATGCGGAAAACGGAGGAAAAAGTGACCGGCGAGGAACACTTTCGCAGGCTGGAAGACATGTACCACGGCGCCCCGTGCAACCGGTATTACACTCCGAGGCTTGAGGTTTCCAAAGGCCGGGCCGAGGTGAACCTTGGTGTTCGGGAAGACTTCTTCCATTCGGCGGGCGCCGTTCACGGCTCGGTGTATTTCAAGGCCCTGGACGGTGCGGCCTTCTTTGCCTGCAACTCCCTGATACGAGACCATCTCCTACTCACCGTGAATGTTACGACGCACCTGATTCGACCCATTTCAACCGGGAACATGCGGGCGGTGGGGGAGGTCGCACACCGGTCCAGGAACTTTGTGGTCGCCGAAAGCGTCCTCTATAACTCCAAGGGCAGGAAAATTGCTCAAGGGACGGGAACCTTTGTAAAAAGCAGGATCCGCCTGGATACGGACATCGGATATGGGAAAGGCCCGAACCCGGAGGCACCGGAAACCGGGTCTTGAGCCGCCGGAAAGGGAGCTTGAGCCGGGTGAGGCACCGCAGAATGGTCCGCGTCTATTTTCTCAATGCCAGGGGATTGAACCGGGTACCGTAGTCATACGCATCCAGCCCTTCCCGGGACTTGAGGAACCTCACGCTGAGGTACGTGAGCGGCGTGGCCGCGGCCTCGTATCCGGACTTGACGAGCCATTGGGTCACGATGGCCAGGAAGAGCCCCTCGGCAGGAAGGGTGCCCACGAAGGCCAGGGTGATGAAAATGAGGGAGTCCATGCCCTGGCCGAGTAGCGTGGAACCGATGGTCCGCGTCCATAGCCAGCGGCCTTTTGTAAGAATCTTCATGCGGGCCATGACGTATGCGTTCATAAATTCTCCGGCCAGATAGGCCAGGAAGGACGCCGCCAGGAGTCTGGGGGTGTAGCCCAGAATCCGGAAGTATGCCTCCTGGCCGTCCCAGAAGGGTGCTGACGGAAGAACCTGAGCAAGCCATACAGCAAGAACGACGAGGAGGTTGCAACAGAAACCCAGCCAGATCACTTTTCGTGCAGTGGCGTAGCCATAGACTTCGGTGAGGATATCACCGGTGATGTAGCTGATGGGAAACACGAGAACGCCTGCGGGAAGGATCAGTCCCCATACGCATATGAGCTTCACCGAGATGATGTTGGCGGTAATCAGGCACGTAATGAAAAGCGCCGCCACGACCACGAACCAACCGCTGTAACGGCCGTTTCCGCCCGGCTCCTCCGGTATGCGGCTTTTCGATGTATCTTCCGCGTTGGTCATCTGAGCACTTTCTCCAACCTGGATAAAATCCGGCCCCCGCTATTGTCTCGCGGTTCGAAAAATCGTCATTCCGGACGACCGAAGCGAAGCAAGGGAGATCCGGAATCCAGGAAAACGACATTATATCGAGAACTTATGGATCCCGGCTCGCGCCCCGTTTCACGGGACGTGGCCGGGATGACGAACTGCGACACAGCCTGCCCCGTCTGTATGAGCGAATGGTTTCTCCTACCTGTCCCCGGGTTGTCATGTGTGCTCGTGGGGATAGGCCCCGTGCCGGTGGACGTGCACATGATAGTGCTTCTGAAGCGCCTCATCCCACAGGATCTTTCCCTTCTCCATGACGTAAATAAAATCGGTCGTTTCTCCGAGAAAGTCCAGTTCGTGCGATATGATAATGTAGGCCAGGTCCAGGTCCGAAAGGACTTCCATGATTTTGGTTTTCGTCTGCTCGTCCAAGCCGTTTGTAGGCTCATCGAGCAGCAGGATCCTGGGCTCCATGGCCAGCACGGTGGCCAGGGAGACGAGCTTCTTCTCGCCGCCGGAAAGCTTATGGACAATCCGGTCTTCGAACTCGGCCAGGCCGAGGCGATCCAATGTCCTGAAGGCGATATCCCGGGCTTCTTCCCGGGACTTTCCGAGGTTCAGGGGGCCGAAGGCCACATCCTCCAAGACGGTCGGATGAAACAACTGGTCGTCGGGATCCTGAAACAGGAGGCCGATCCGTTTTCGAACTTCGGCAAAATCCTTTTCGCCGGACACGGACTCGCCAAAAATTTCCATACGGCCGGAAGAAGGCTTCAGGAGCCCCATGATCACGTGGAACAGGGTGGTCTTCCCGCTTCCGTTCGGCCCCATGAGCCCCATGCGGTCTCCCTCCCGAAGATGGAGGTGGATGCCGTTGAGGATCGAGGGCCGTCCGGGATAACCAAACCGAACATCGTCCAGATGGATGATTATGCGATCTTTGTCCATTCGAGCGCCGCAAGCAAGAAGACGGCCGCCGCCAGAAGCACGGCGAAGGCCCAATCTTTCCGGGTGGCGGAAAAATTTTCCAGACAGTAGAAGCTGCCGTCGAAGCCGCGACAGAGCATGGCCTGATAGACCCGCTCGGCTCTCGCGGCCGCCCTTACGAAGAGCATGCCCACCATATAGGCATAGGTTCTGTATGTGTGAAGGTTGGTTCCCGGCCGGAATCCCCGGATCTTCGCAGCCCGCCACAGCCGTTGATACTCCTGCTCGATGACGAAAACATATCGATAGGTCATGAGAAGCAGGTTCGTGATCTTGGCCGGCACGCGAAGTTGGCTCAGTGCATGGCCCAGGGTCGCCAAAGGCATGGACGCCACCAGGGCGATGAGGGCGAGCAGGATCGCATTGGACTTGAGGGTGATCCTCGCCGAGAGTAGGACTCCTTCCCGGCTGACATCGAAAGGTCCGAGTTGAAATAGGCTATGCCCCTCGAAGGTTATCGGAAGCACGGCCCACAAGAAAACAAGCAGGGTGTTTACCGGGGCCACCCTTGCCGCCACCTTTCGAGGTTCGAGCTCCGCCAGCAAAATCAGAATCAATGACAGCGCAAGGGCGGCATACAGGGTGGTGAAGCGCATGGAAACGGCCATGAGAAACGAATATGCCGTTGCCAATACCACCCGGACCCTGGGGTCAATCCGGGCAACAAGCGAATCCCGGTCTGCAAAAGGCTCCTCGATCATGAATCGGTTCCGCCGGGGCTCCGCCGCTCGATCTCCGCGCGTTTGCGGCGGTAATGGACGAACGCGGCCAGGCCCATCAGGCCCAGGATGTACCCGGTTCCGCCCAGGATATCCCGTAGCGAAGGTCCGGCGGTGCGTTGTTTCGCAAGCATTTCCCGAATGGGCTCGAGTTTTCTTTCGACGGCATCTTCAACCGCTCTGCGAATCTTTTCCTCCTCGATGGCTTCTCCAGCTTGCATCCTGTCGTCTCGAGGTTCCCGGCCGGCGTCCGCGTCTGCGGGGGCGTTCTTTTGAGTAGTGGATCCCCGGACTTCTTCCGCCGAAACAATCCACTCCCCGCGGTGACCCGGCCCCGCTTCCACAATAATTCTGAGGGGCACCGGCCTGGGAATCTCGAAGGAGAATTTCCCCTCGCTATCCGTATGCCCTTCGAGGAGACGATTGCCTTCGAGATCCTCCACGATCACCCTTCCTTCGCTGACCTTCCGTCCTCCTGCAAACTTGCTCTCCATGCGGACGGTGTTTCCTTCCACCCAGGCAAAAGGGATTACGCGGTGAGGAAAGGCCGCGTCAGGGGCAAACAGGATGGCCCCTGCCAAGAACCCCAGGGCCATGGCCGCCCTGCGAACGAGTCGGAATGAGTCTCCAGGTTTCTTTCTCATTGTCTTCATTCGCTCCGTTTTGTGTTGACGGACTGCTCCCGGCCGCTTTCCGCCGGGCTCCCGGGCAAGAGCTCAGGCTGCACCTTCTGCAGAAATCCCAGGCAGGCGGCCGTGATGATGCCCTCGATGATCATCACGGGAAGATTGGCCGCGATGACCATGGCGGAAACCTCCAGAAAGCTCTCTTCCGTGAAAACCAGGGCAAGACCCAGAAGCACCGAGCTCAAAAAGACCGAGAGAAACCCGCACGCAAAGGCCGCCGCAAAGAAGGCCGGAGTCCGGCTCCTGTGAACGATTTTCCCGAAGAGAGCATAACAAAGGACAGCCGGAAGAGCCATCACGATCGTATTGACTCCGAGGGTGGTGATACCGCCGAACTGGAAAAAGACGGCCTGGAGCGTCAGGGCCACCAATATGGCGGGAAACGCTCCCCATCCGAGGAGCAGGCCGACGAGACCGTTCAGAATCAGATGTGCGCTGGAGGGACCAATGGGAACGTGGATCAGGGAAGCCACAAAGAAGGCTGCAGAGAGGATTCCGGCGTGGGGAATCCGGTTGAAATCCAGTTTTTTAAGCCCGATTCCGGTCCCCGCCGCGGCAAGCGCAATGCCCGAGGCGAGGACCGGTCCCGAAAGAATCCCCTCAGCAATGTGCATGACAGAATCCCCGAAAAAGGAGAATATCTCTGTGGGCTGCGAACCTCCTGATCGCCGCAATCGAGACCGTGTCGCAATTCGAAAAAAACGTCATTCCGGACGAACGACGCGAAGCAAAGAGAGATCCGGAATCCAGGAAAATGCCATCATATAGTGAATTTATGGATCCCGACTCGCGTCCCGTTTCACGGGACTTGGCCGGGATGACGAATTCCGACACAATCTCAATCGCCGGGAGGCTGCTCGACAGCCTCACAGCCACAGGGCCTCGTTCTTAAGCGGTTCGAGCGCGTTTGTCAACAACGGCCACCCTCAAAATTCCAGCGCAAGCTGGGTGGTTACGAGATCCCTGGTGAGGTCGCCTTTAAACTCGCCTCGCAGGTATTCGAGGCCCAGGGATGCATACTCGAAGAGCCTGTAGTTGATAACGGCCCCATACTGTCTTTCAGGAAGAAAGTCCCCTGCGTCGTCACTCCCTTCGTACTTGAGGCCGAATTCCATCGCGTCGAACGGCACGAAAGCGAATTCCAAATTCCAGGCCTTCGGCTTCAAGCGTCCCGGGCCGAGGTCCATCTCCCCGGACGCAAAGTCATCCAGGGCCCCCACGTATTCCGCTTCCAGGAAAAACCGGTTTTGAAACGAGGCGCTCAGAAAGGCGCTGACGCCTCCCACGGGATCGCGGATGCTTCCCGAAGGAATGCTTTCCTGAAGCCCGTCCGATTCCCCAAGATTGCGGATATAGGAAATGCCTGCCTGAAGGTCATGGTCGGGGATCGTCCCCGGCGGGAGAGACAGGACCATTCCCGCCGCAAATCCGGTCAGGTGACCGTCTTTTCCGGTCTCTTCGATGTCTCCGTTGAACCCGCTCAAGGACAAATCGAACCATTCGTGGGTGAACCCGATTTCCACGGCGGTTTCCCGGGTTTCTCCCAGTTCGAGGGTCACCGGGTCGCTGATGAAGTGGCTTTCAAAATGACCGAACGGAACATACATCTTCCCTGCGTTCAGGTACATGGGAAGAACATCCGCACCGTCCAGCTTGATAAATCCTTCGTCAAGATCCACCGGCTCTGTCTCTCCCTCTTCCCAGAGGAAAAGCACGTGGCCGCCCAGATATTTCATGGCCTGGACGTCCACGCCGAGCTCCGCCGTCGCAAGGACGAGATCGCTCGTGTCGTCGCCTTCATGATTCTCATAAGAGGCTTCGACTTCCAGGAGTCCGCTCAAGGAAATCCGGTCGGAGATCTTTCCGAACAGACCCCGGTCCGCCCGTTCTTCAAGGGTCCGCACCCGGTCGGCGAGTCCCTTGACCCCTGACGATCCGTGCTCATGGACTGGTTCGTCGGCTTGCCTTTCCCGGGCTTCCTTCTCTTCCCTCCCAGCCAGTGCCCCTTCGAGTTTCCGAATGCGTTTCTCCAGCCGGGACTGCTCTTTCCTGAGCGCGCGGAGTTCTTCGAGGATTTCCGGATCGGTCAAGTCTTCGGCAAGGGCGGGAGAAGCCGCCAGAAGGCCCGGGATGATCGCGCCCAGGAGGGTTCGCGCGAGTTGCTTCATGCCTTTTCTTCTCTTGACAGCCATCATTTTTCGCTCCAATCGTGGAATTCCACCCAAATCACGGCGCCGAGCTCCACGTCTTTGTCCTCCCCTTTGAAGGGACGCGTTTCTTGAGCGGTGACGAGCGCGGCAAAACCCCACCACCCTGCTCGAGGCGCGGCATAGGTGAAGACCCCGTTCCGGTCGGTTTTGATGGTCTGTGTAATCATGTAGAGGGTGGGAGCCTTGACGCCGCCCTTCTCGTTGTAGTATTCCACTTCCACGTCGGCAACGGGTACGGGTTTGCCGTTTACCTTGACCACGCCTTGAAATACGTTGCCGGCATAGAGCCCGAAGGGCCTGGCGAGGGGAACGATTTCCGCCCGAAGGCCCAGCTCCTCGTCCCAGCCTTCCGTGTCGCCGAATGCTGCTACCACCGTTTTGGTGTAGTGGATGATATAGCAGTCTTCGGCCGGCTCCCAGTAGGGAGCGGGTTCGCAGTAGAAGATGTGGCCTCCGGGCCTTTTTACTGTATAGGCGGCTTCCCATCCAGTGTGACCCATGATGCGTGTCTTGGAAAGGTCTCCGGAAAGATCGTGGTTGGTCCCGCCCGTTCTTACGCCGAACGCTTTCGGTTTGTGCATGTCCATCCCGATTCCTTCGAAGGGGTGAGAGAAGGAGATCGTGAGCGTGACGGTACGGTCTTCCCCCTGCATGATCATAGAGTCGGACGGGATGATCATCCCGAAATGGGCGCAAGCGGGTTCGAATGAGAGGAAAACCCGGCATGAAGCCAGGATGAACAGGAAAGGGATCGCGGTTTTTCGCATAGCAGTGGCCCTCCTTTGTCTCGGTGAAAAAAAAGCCACGAAGGCCGTCGGAGGCATTCCGGACCTCCAAGGCCTTCGTGGCCGTAATATTGCTCAAGTCTCCGGTTGGGGGCTTGAATTTGCGAGTCTGCAGGCTTCTTGCCCTCGTGTGGTGTTTTTATATTTTGCGGGCGCGAAAATGTCAAGGCCCTTTATCGGGTTTGAGTTCGGCCGGAAACGGTTTCCCCGGGACGTACGGATTTCCGGCCCACAGGCGAAGCGCAAGGGCCCCGGGAAGCTATGAAATCTTGAATTTCCAAAAAGATTATATTATATTTAAATGTTATGGGATTTGTAGGCGGACCGTGGGGTTCGCCGATACCTGCGAGGTATACCGGCCATTTTTCAACCGCACCTTCTGGAGACCCTGCCTGCCTTCCGAGAGGGATGGAGCCCGGAATGGAGCACATGGGACCTTTGAAAAATCCTCGGTTTTGTTTCAAGATCAAGGCTGGTGAGGAGATTAACCGCAGGAATACGGTGTAGTATTTCGAGGATTAAGATCCGAGCCCAACACCGACCTGTCCCGATGAAGGCGGGGGATTGGGCAAAAAAGGGGATTTTTCAAAGGTCTCAGATGGGGAACGTCGGGCGCAAGCCTCCCATATTCCGCATTTGAAACTTCAGTCCGCTGAAATGCCTGGACGGACTTCATTGATGGAGGAAAGGCTAAATTGAACCCGTTTTATAAGAATCTCGCCCTGTGGCTCGTGATCAGTCTTATGATGGTCATGCTCTTTCAGATATTCAAGCAGCCCCACCAGAGCAGCATGGATATCGGATACAGCGAATTTCTTCAAATGGTGGAAAGTGAGAGCATTGACGAGGTGACCATACAGGGCAGGAAGATATCGGGCATGTCCGCTCAGGGACCTTTCAAGACGTTCGCCCCGGAGGATCCCGAACTTATCAAGCTGCTTAGAAGCAAAGGCGTTTCCATCTCAGCGAAGCCCGAGGAGGACTCCTCGTGGTTCCAGGTATTTCTTTCCTGGATTCCGATGCTCTTGTTGATCGGGGTCTGGATTTTCTTTATGAGGCAGATGCAGGTCGGCGGCGGCAAGGCCCTGTCGTTTGGAAAGAGCCGGGCGAGATTGATGAGTGACGCCCAGGAAAAGGTCACCTTTGACGATGTGGCCGGGATCGAAGAGGCGAAAGAAGAACTTCAGGAGATCGTGGAGTTCTTGAGCGATCCGAAAAAATTCACCCGCCTGGGCGGAAGAATCCCGAAAGGGGTTCTTCTTGTGGGATCCCCCGGAACCGGGAAAACCCTTCTTGCCAGGGCCATTGCGGGAGAGGCGGGAGTTCCTTTCTTCAGCATCAGCGGATCAGACTTCGTGGAGATGTTCGTGGGGGTGGGGGCCTCCAGAGTGAGAGACCTTTTCATCCAGGGAAAGAAGAATGCCCCGTGCATCATATTCATTGATGAGATCGACGCTGTGGGCCGGCACAGGGGAGCGGGTCTCGGAGGCGGCCACGACGAGAGGGAACAAACCCTCAACCAGCTGCTTGTGGAGATGGACGGGTTCGAGTCCAATGAAGGCGTGATCCTGATTTCGGCCACCAACCGGCCGGACGTCTTGGACCCGGCGCTGCTCAGACCCGGAAGATTCGACCGGCAGGTCGTGGTCCCGCTTCCCGATCTTCGAGGCCGGGAAGGCATCCTGAAAGTCCATCTGAACAGAAAGCTGGTTTCAGATGATGTGGACGTCAGTGTGCTGGCGCGAGGGATCCCC
>CAYVUX010000106.1:0-4156 GCA_964455075.1 uncultured Desulfobacteraceae bacterium
GGGATCCATAAGTTCACGATATGATGCCGTTTTCCTGGATTCCGGATCTCTCTATACTTTGCGTCGTTCGTCCGGAATGACGTTTTTTTCAAATTGCAAAACGGCCTCGCATCCCGTATCGGAGCCTTTCCCGTATCCCGGATCGGAGTCCGGGGCAGGCTTATCAGGTCCCCGCGAACAGCACGGGACAGGCCGGCATGACGCTCAGGGGACTTTTTACAAGACTGTCATCCTAGAAGCCCGTACTTCTTCATCTTGTAATGCATCACATGCCTGCTGATCCCCAGCATTTCCGCTGCCCTGGACTGGACCTGATCACAATACTCCAGCGCCCTTCTGATGAGCTTCTCTTCGACCTGTTCCAGGGCTTCAGGCAAGGTCAAATTCACGGGGACAATCTTGTCGAGCTCGATTTCCTTCTTTCCGTTGTTGTCCAGATATTCAGGGAGATCCTCCATGGTAATCGTGCCCCCCCGGTTCAGGATGACCGCCCTCTCGATCACGTTTTCCAACTCCCGGACATTTCCCGGCCACGGATATGCGTACAGCGTCTTCCAGGCCTCCGGACTCAGCTCGATCTTGCCGCCTTCCTCATCATCGCGGTATTTCTCGATAAAATGCTTCACAAGCAACGGAAGGTCGACAATCCGGTCCTGCAAGGAGGGGGCCTCGATGTGAATCACGTTAAGCCTGTAGAAAAGGTCCTCCCGAAACACCCCATCGGCCGTGTCTTCTTTGATGTTTCGGTTGGAAGCGGAAATCACCCGCACATCCACCTTGATGGCCTTCGTGCCTCCCACTCTCTCAAACTCCATTTCCTGGAGCACCCTCAGGAGTTTCACCTGGAGCGACGCCGGCATCTCCCCCACCTCGTCCAGGAAAAGCGTGCCTCCGTCGGCAACCTCAAATCTGCCTTTCTTCATGGCTATAGCACCCGTGAACGCTCCTTTCTCGTGGCCGAAGAGCTCGCTTTCCAGGAGCGTTTCGGCCAATGCGCCGCAGTTTACAGAGACGAAAGGACCGTCTTTCCTGGGGCCGTTGTAATGGATTGCCTTGGCAATGAGTTCCTTTCCCGTGCCGGACGGGCCGGTGATCAGGACAGAGGCCTTGGATTGAGCCACTTTATCGATGATGTCATAGACTTTGTGCATCGCGTCGCTTTTTCCAATCATATTCCCATAGCGGAATCGATCGGAAAGCGCTTCATTGAGACGCCGGTTCTCCTTAATAAGCCGATAGTTTTCCAGGGCCTTCCGGATAGTCAGTTTTAATTGCTCATTCTGGAACGGCTTGGTGATGTAGTCATAGGCCTGCTTTTTCATGGCCTCGACCGCCATCTCGATGGTCCCGTAGGCCGTCATCATGATGAGGGGAAGTTCGGGTTTGATTTTTTTGGACTCCTCCAGGAGTTCCATCCCGTTCATGCCGGGCATCTTCATGTCGGTAATGACAAGATCCAGGTCCGCCTCACGAATCAGGCGCAGGGCCTCCCGGGCGTTGTCCGCGGTAAGGATCTCATAGCCCTCGGGGGAAAGAAGGGCCTCGAGAACCACCAGATAATTTTTCTCGTCGTCCACAATGAGGACGGTTTCCATTTTCCTTCATCTCCATGTTCAGGCCGAAGGCAGTTGGACAACCACTCTTGTGCCCGAACCTTCTTTGCTCTCAATTCGTATCGAACCCCTGTGCCCCTCCACGATATTCCGCACAATGGAGAGCCCCAGCCCGCTTCCCTTGTCCTTTGTGCTGAAAAACGGATCAAAGATTTTGCTCAGGTTCTCTTCCATGATTCCGCTGCCGGTGTCTTGAATATCCAGGACATAATGGCCCCTGCTTTGTGAAACCTGGATGGTCATGGTGCCTCCCTCGCTCATGGACTGAATGGCATTGACAAAAATATTCAACAAGCCCCGATAAAGGAGTTGAGGATCGGCCCTGAGGGGAAAGGACCGCCCGTCCAGGTTGTCTTTCACCCGGATCTCCTGTTTTTTCAGTTCAGGATCCAGAAAGTGAAGATTCTTTTTTATGATCTCCTCCAGGCGGCAGTCCTGGAAATTGGGTTCTTGAGGCCGTGCGAAATCCAAAAACTCCGTAACAATATCGTTCAACCGGCTGGATTCCTCTATAATGACCTCGGAAAGTCTTTTTTGCGCTTCGTCTGCATTCGGCATTCCTGTAAGCAGTTCCGCTGTACTTCGAATGATGCCGAGAGGATTCCTGATCTCGTGGGATACACCCGCACACATCTGCCCCAGGGCTGCCAGTCTCTCCGCCTGATTGAGCTGCTTTTCCAGCTCTCTCCGTTCCTTGGCCCTTTCATCAATGATATCTTCCGCTTTATGGACAATCAAAAGCAGCGCGATGAATATCAAAGCCATGATCAAAATGGAAAGCCCGAAGATGAGGTACTGGAGCTTAACGATCGACTCATACTCTTTCGAAAGGTCCTGGATCAATTCAAAGACCCCACCCACGTACCCTTTGTCCCCGGTAAAGGGGTCCACCCCCCTAAAGGGAATGTAGGTCCTCAGCTTTTTTTCACTGCCGATTCGTTCAATCCCCAACCCCCAAAAATCGTCCCCTTCCGTCAGAAGACCTGAATAGAGTTCTCCCTGTACGGCCCTCTTGTATCCCAGGCTCTCCTTCACGCTCTTGCCAAGGAGCTCCGGGTCGGTACTATAGGCGATCACACCTTTGCCGATGTCGTAAATGTTAACAAGTTCGATGTTGAAGCCGTGCGTCGTGTTTTTGACAATACGGTCCATCCACTCATACTGCCATTCCTCCCTGAGGCTCGTCTGCCCGTATCGCCTGGTCACGGGAATAACGAAATTCTGGAATACCTGGTGATTCAAGTTCTCTCCGATGAGGAGGGCGTAGTTCTGATAGCTGGTCATCAGAATATCCTTGGCCTTTTGCGAGATGACCACGGAAAAAGGAAAACTGAAAATGATCAGCACAATGAAGCTCGCATAGGAAAAAAACTTCGCGAGCCTGAACTGCCTTCCCTGGGACTGCCCGTCCTGTTCAAAGCCTTTCATCGGATCGAGCGTCTCCTTTCTCTATAGGGCGCCGTCCCCTGGGCTCCCCGGGAACAGACCGGCTGGGAGGAACCGGATCTTCTCCGGTCGCGGCTCCTCTCCAACCTGTCTGCAGTGTCTCCCGCAGTGCCGGGAATCTGTAAAACTTACCAAAGATACTAATATGTTAGTCCCATGCGAAACCCGGGTCAACGGCTTAGTCATTTTCCCATCGATAACCGGCCCGGTTTCTTCGCCACCTAACGGTGGCGAAGGATTGAAACCCCCAAGTGCCGAAAAAGATATCCGGCCGGGTACCGGACTTGAAGTCCGGAGCATCCGTGTATAGAGTATGTCCTTGTGCATTCATATGCCCGGATGACCCTGAATAAAATCGGAGAAATGATCCAGCCATGTCAAGACCAAACCTCAAAAGCCTTCCTTTCATGCTCTATGCAGATGCGAAAGGCCGGGTCTTTGAACATTCCCACTATCGCATGGCGGGGTTTTCCGGCGGAACACCCGCCATCCCGGTCAACGAAGATCTCATTGTTATGCCGGAATTCAGCAAACTCTTTTTCATGCCGGACTGCCCGCCCCTGGGAGTGGACCCGTTTACCGGAGAGATACACGCGGTCACGGAGGCCGGTTCCGGCTCCGCGAGTACACCTTGCCACGCCGTCGCCGCCTTTCTAGAACCGGGATATGTCCGGGGACATCTTCCGGCGGCGGACTACCGCAAAAAGAAAATCACCCTTCCCACGTGGGCATACACCGCTGTGGGTTACAAGGACGGGAAGTACCGGGCTTCGGGGTATCTCATCGAGTACAACCCGAGGTGGGATCCGAGAAACTACGATGATCGCGTTCTTCTACCTGCCATCAAAGCCTACAAAAAGAAACATCCTCCCTGGCCCCTGATCACGCACCTGGAGGGATGCGCCACGAAAAACCATTGCTTCGCTGCCAAGAACCTCTTTCTCGAAAGATGGGAAGCACCCATCCCCGTAAGCCGCTCATGCAATGCCTCCTGCGTAGGCTGCCTATCCCTTCAGACGGGGGATTCCTGCACCACCGCGTCGCACCAGAGGATCTCTTTCAGGCCCTCCCGGGAGGAGATCGTCGATATGGCCTCT
>CAYVUX010000106.1:4166-5554 GCA_964455075.1 uncultured Desulfobacteraceae bacterium
TCAGGGGTGCGAGGGAGAACCGCTCACGGAGCACCGGCTCATCGCTGAATGCATCGAAGGCATCGGAAAGAAGACAAAGAAGGGAACGATCAACCTGAACACCAACGGCAGCTCGCCGGAACGAATCGCCCTGCTTGCCCGGTCCGGCCTTGATTCCATTCGGATCAGCCTGAACAGCGCAAGGCCGGCGCTTTATCACGCCTACTACCGGCCGAAGGACTACCGATTCGAGGACGTGAAGGCCGCGATGGCCTTGTCCACGGAGCTCGGGCTTTACACCATGGTCAACTACCTCGTTTTTCCAGGCGTGACCGACCAGGAGGAAGAACTCGAAGCCCTTGGCGACCTCCTCCGAAGGACCGGTGTTCACTTTCTTCACATGAAGAACTTGAATATCGACCCGACTCTTTATCTGAAGATCCTGCCGGAGGGAGGCCCTCCGGCTCTGGGGATGAGGCGCTTTGCATCCCTTCTCACAAAAGCGTGTCCTGAAGTCCGGTTGGGGTATTTCAATCAAGCCGTCCGCTAGGTTCCATCCACAAACGGACCCTTTTCTTCAATGCCTCGCCCTCGCCGGGCCCGGCTGTCTTACAGCGGGATGGCTCGCGGGCTAGCCCGCGCCTGCCGCCATCCAACCTACAGCCCGATATTCTTCCGAAACCGCATGCAGTCGGCTCCCTCATTGTTGTGGTCTTCAAAAGAGAGCAGCCCGATATTTCTATATGCTTTTGCCCGGGCCTTTTCCAGGGTGCGATCACCTGCAATCACGTGGAGCACACGTCCCCCGAAGGTCACCAGGCCCCTGTCGGGATCCTCATCGACTCCTGCGAAATAAACGGCGATCCCCTTTTCCAGTTGCTCCAACCCCCGGATCCTGTGGCCTTTTCCGTAACGGCCCGGATAGCCTTTGTTCCATCCTTTCGACGCCTTGGATCGCCCTTCCATGGCGATGACATCCACATAGTGCTGATCGTTCCACACCTGGTTGATGGAGTCCAAGGATCCCTCCCAGACCGCCATTCCGAGCTCGAAGAGATCCGTACTGAGTTTCCTCGCGAGGACCGGCCATTCCGGGTCACCGTGACGGACATTGATCTCGAAAACATCCAGATCCTCATACGGGTCGAGGTTCAGCCCGAAATAGACGACTCCTTTATAGTCCCAGCCCAGGTCGTTGTAGATAATCTCCACCGTGGGGTTTACAATCTCTTTGATGATGCGGTTCACAAGCCATGGACTAACGAGCTTGTGGGGGCAATAGCAGCCTGTTCCCCCTGTGTTCAGATTTCCTCCGAATCTCTGAATGGAGTCCTCATCCTCGGGGTCGAAGGCGCGCTTGTAATCCTGGGCAAACATTCCTAAGGACAGGTATGTCTTTCCATCAAGGT
>CAYVUX010000106.1:5564-9309 GCA_964455075.1 uncultured Desulfobacteraceae bacterium
GGCAAACATCCTCAGCGGAAGGGCATGCGCGCCGTCCAGGTATGCAAAAAAGGATATTTCCGTTCCGTATTTCCTTTCTTCCACGACCACCCGGTTCCCCGAGTCCCCGAATACTTTCTTTACCATAATGTGCTCCACGGCGGCTTCGGCCTCCGCGGCATCCTCGCAAACGATGGCTCCCTTGCCTGCAGCGAGTCCATTCGCTTTCACCACCACCTGATAGCCGATGTTGCGCACGTATTCCCGGGCCTTCACCGGATCGTCGAAGACTCGGTACTGGGGCTTGGACACGCCTTTAGCCCGGAGCAAATCGTCGGCAAAAGCCCGGTCGCTTTCCAGCCTGACGTATTCTTTGCGAGGTCCGACGGTGGGGATGCCCTTTTCGTTCAATACGTCGATCAGGCCTTCCTCGAGAGGGTTCTCGGATCCCACATCCACCAGATCCACGTCATTTTCCATGCAGAAGGCCCGGATTTCCGCAAAACCCCGGATCGGGACTTGTTCGATGAGCCCCCTCTTGCCTTTCGGAGTATGAAGTGCGCCCGGGTTGCCCGGGGCAAAGTATACCTTTTCCACATGCTGGCTGTCCCCGTACGTGTCGGCAAGACAGTGGTCTCTCCCGCCCGAGCCGTAAACCAAGACTTTCATGGGTCAACATCCCTCCTTAAAGGCCTGCGAAAAAGGCCGGGGTTTGTCTCAAAAACGAGGCGGTTGAAGAACCACCGAGATCCGATCCCCGCAGCTCGTTGCGGGCTCTGCGGCCGAGCACCAAGGGGGGGCAGAGGCCGTTCGCGGGCCAAAATTCCTTGTCTTATAAAGGATCCAGGGGGTTGAGGTCAAGGCCAAAGCCCTGGACATGCGTTCCCTCGGCGGGGGGAAACCTCCCGGCGTTTCCAGAGTCGCTCCGTTTCCCCTGCTCTTCCGGCTGTATCCGGAAGGCGAATTCCGGTTGTGTTTTCTTCCGCTTTCACATATCTTGCAGGCGGGCGTAGGAGAGTCAGCGACGAGACGGTTCGCCGTGGACACGGTCAAATCCATAATGTCCCTTTCCGGAGCCGGGGCCAAAGCTCCTGTAAAGGGCGCCGAACTCCGAACAGTGGCAAAAGCGGGATTCAGCCAGGCGGAATAAAGTCCGGCAGATACCGCAATCAGCAACCGGGGAGGATGAAATGTCAAAGACCTACAAGGTCATTATTCGGCGCTGTGATCACTACAACCCCGACATCATCGCCGGGATCGTCGGCGAAGGGATGAGAGATCTCGGCGCCCGGCCTTTCGGCCGTGTCCTCCTCAAACCAAATGCCGTGATTGCCCACCCGGAGATTTTTCCCCACGCCTTTACAAAGAAAGAGTTTCTGGAAGGGGTGCTCCGTGCAGTGAAGCATGCAGCAGTGGGCCTCAAAGAACTGGCCGTTGGGGAGCGGTCGGGTATCACCGTGCCGACCCGGTACTGTTTCAGGAACGCCGGATACCTTCCGGCGATCAAGCGCTCCGGAGCCAAGATCCGATACTTTGAAGAGGAACGTCAGGTTCCCGTGGAGCTCAAGGCGGAGGGAAGACTCCGCGACCGGATCTACGTTCCCGGCTCCGTCCTGGACAGTGATTTTCTCATCAACCTGCCGAAGTTCAAGGCCCATCCGTGGACACGCATGACCCTCAGTCTCAAGAATTTCATCGGCATCCAGGACGACCGTCACAGGCTGGTGGACCACAACAGCTACCTTGAACAGAAGATCGTTGATCTCCAGGAAGTGATCACGCCCGGCTTCATTGCCGTCGATGGCATCGTAGCGGGCCAGAAGATGATGCTGACTCCCGATCCGTTTCCCATGGGAGCGGTGATTATGGGAACCAACAGCTGCGCCGTGGACACGGTGGGATGCCACATGGTCCATTTGGATCCCAACGATGTAATTCATCTCAAACTGGCTTCCGCCAGAGGACTGGGACCCATGTCATTGAATGACATCGAGGTGGGGGGAGACTTCCCCTTGGAAGAGATCCGGGAGAGAACGAAGGTTTTCGAATTCTGCATGGAGCGGGTCGACGACTATTTCGGAAAGGAAAGCGGCATTTCCTGTACCGTCGGGACCTTCCCGGAATCCCATTCCCGAGACTACTGCTGGGGGGGATGCCCGGGGGCCCTTCAGGAAGCCATGCACATCTTTCGGGGGTTCAATCCTTCGGTGGAACAGGAAATGAGAAAGGTCCGATACGTGGTGGGCCGGGTTAAGGGTCCCCTTCATCTGGCCGAAGACGAACGCGTTCTATTTGCCGGGGATTGCACCCGTTGGCAAGGCGAAATCAACGGCCGGCCGGTAAAGATCGAAGGCAACTACAGGACCAAAGAAGAAATCGATCCGGAAAGGACTCCCTCCAACGACCTGGTTCTAAGGATGGGTCTCGCACTGTGGCGCGGATTCACGCGCCGTTCTTCCCGCTTCATTCACGCCCCGGGGTGTACCGTATCCGTGGCCGATCACGTGAATTATGTTTCCGCTCTGGGAAAGATTCCCAATCCCAATTTGGATCCAAGGCTCATCATCCCCCTCAGCATGGCCTATATGCAGATGCGGATTCGTCGTCTATGGAACAGGATTTTCGGCCAATGGAGATGGCGAAGACGTGTCCCTGCGCGCTCAAGATTATCCGGTGGGCGTCGGGCGGGTTTACTCCCCTGAAACCAACTCCTCGAGTGTTTTGAGCACCCTGGGATCCGGTTTCACGAATCCGTTGAGTTGGGCGGCCTTCAGTACGGGGCTCTCCGCTGTCAGGCGAAGGAGAGCCTCTTGAATCTTCTTGGAGACCGACGGATTCAGGCCTCTTCTACTGGCGAAGATCCAGTTGGGCAGCCAGGAAGTGTGCGCGAGGACCCGGATCTCTCCCGGGTTGATGGCATCGTCCATCCGGTGAAGGGCGGACTCCCTGATAAACCCCGCGTCCGTCCGTTTATCGAACACGTCCAGAATCACGTTCTCCTGTTTGTTTTCAGGCGCCTCACTGAGCATCATGTCCTTAAGGACATCAATGCCCCTTTTGGAAAGAAAATCCTTTTGGGAAAAAAATCCTCCGGCTGACTGCGTGGAAGCGATGGAAACGGACTTTCCTTTCAGGTCCTCGATGCTCTCGATCCCGCTGTCCGACCTTACAATAATGATTCCTCTGAATCGTGTGCCTTCATTGCCTTTGCTCGCAAGTGCCAGGGGAACCACATCTCCGGCCACGCGTGTATATACGACGGGATTTTGATAGCAAAGATCCAGTCGCCCGTCTTTTACCTTGGCAATATGTTCATCGAAACCGGCTGGAATGTCCACTTCCACGAGAATGCCCGTCTCCAGTTCAAGATATTGGGCGAGCGGACTGAAACGCTGAAAAATCACGATGGGCAGGTATCGCGGCAAAACGCCAAACACCAGGGTCCCCTGGGCCATGGCAGGAGAAGCAACGGCCGGGCAAACGAGGAAGGTGATCAGAACGATAACGGATTTCACGAAAGCTGGAAGGCGCACGGAATCTCTCCTTGCAGGCCCTGGTCCGGAAACAGGAGCGCGGAAGCAAGCTCACCCAAGATTCTTTTGGGGAATCCCGAACTTCAAGATTTGGCCTGCACCCCTCTGACACGAAACCCTTGCAAAATGCCCCCTTTCGGCCACTCTCCCGGTTTCACCGGGACAGGTCCGCGTTCACGCTCAAATTTCAATCCTCGAAATATTCAGTATATTACTGCGGTTGAAATTCTCGC
>CAYVUX010000107.1:0-9176 GCA_964455075.1 uncultured Desulfobacteraceae bacterium
AAGGGGCAGAAAAATTACCAGTGTGGTTATGGTGCTGGCCAGGATTGCCGGGCCGACTTCCCGGGCACCCTCCACCGACGCGACTTCCGGCGTTTCGGCATTCTCGTTGCGGCGGCGGAAGATATTTTCGAGAACGACGATCGAAGTATCGACCATCATGCCCACCCCCAGGGCCAGCCCCCCCAGGGTCATCAGGTTGAGCGTAAAACCTCCGAAAAAAATCAGAGCAAAAGTGGTGACGATGGAGATGGGGATCGACAGGGAAATCACCAGTGTGCTTCGGATACTACGTAGGAAAAACAGCAAAACTACGATGGCCAGCCCGCCTCCGTAAAGCACCGAGCGGGCAACGTTGGCAATGGATCTTTCAATAAAGTTCCCCTGGTCGATGACCGGGACAATGTTGATCTGAGGAAAATCCTGGTTGACCGCTTTTATCTCGGCCAGAATACGTCTGGATACGTCGACCGTATTGGCGTTTGCCTGTTTGCGGATGGCCACACGCAGTCCGCGACCGCCGTTAACGCGTACAATGCGCGTGAGTTTCTCGTAGGTGTCTTTGACCTCGGCGAGTTGCCCCAGCGTTATGGCGCCGCCTTCGCGCTGGACAATGACAGTGTTTCGAATCTGATCGAGGTTGACAAACTCGGCCGGTGCGCGCAGCGTGACCTCATAACGGCCTTGCTCGATTTTGCCCGCGGGAAGATCGAGGTTGGCGTTGCGAACGGCGTCGATTACCTGATCCAGGGGCAGCCCGACGGCCTTGACCCGGTCGGGGTCCAGCTCGATCCGGACCTCGCGGTTGAAGCCTCCCCAAACGTCAACCTGTGCAACTCCAGGAATGCGGGCAAACCGGTAACGGATCTGGACTTCAATCAGCTCCGTGAGTTCTACGGGGTCGAGATTGCTGGAAACGCCGAGGAGTACTACCGGAAAGCTGGCGATATCGAATTTGCGAACCCGTGGTCTGACCACATCCTCCGGCAGTTCGTTGATCTCGTCTTCGAGTTTGCCCTGGATGTCAATCGCCGCTGTGTCGATTTCCGTACCCCAGACAAAACTGACACGAACCCGGCTCCGCCCCTCTGATGATGTGGATGCGATCTCTTCAACCCCGGGAACCGTGGCAACGATCTCCTCAATAATCTGCGTCACCAACCGCTCCATCACCTCGGGACTCGCACCCTCATAATCCGTCTGTATGCTCAGGGTTGGCAGCTCGATGTTGGGCAGCATGTCGATCTGCAGCCTGCTCAGAGAGACGGCCCCGAGGATGACCATGATCAGGGTCACCATGGTTGTAAAAACCGGGCGCTTGACGCTGAAGCCGGGGAGATTCATGGGGAGGCAACCTCTTCGACATCGACAGCGGCCTTGCTTTCTTCTGAAGGAATCGTGATGGGAGAGTCGTCATCTACCAGCTGCTGCCCGATGGTTACCACCCTGCCGGTCAGTCCCCGGCCTTCCACCTGTACACGATCCCCCTCGCGGATGCCCACTTTGACTTCGCGCCAGGCCACCGATTTCCCGTCTTTCCTGACGATGAAAACACCGCTCCTGTCATTGCGGACGACCAAGGCCTGCTCCGGCACAATGACAGCCTCCGCCACCTTGGCGAGTGCCACTGTGGCTCTGATGAACATGCCGGGTTTGAGACGGCGCTGTGAATTGTCGATAATCATCTCGATCCGTGCCTGCCGCGTGGACTTGCGGAACACGGGAGCAATGCGATCGATGCGGCCCGCAAACTGCTCGTCCGGATACGCATCCGTGGTTAACGAAACGATCTGTCCGGGTTCGAGGTACGCGTAGTCTCTCTCGGTGACGAAGATTACGCCCACTATGGGATCGAGATCCACGATCAAGAGCAGCGGCGCGTTCGCGGCCACGGTCTGGCCTTCGTCCACATACCGCTCGGCCACGACGCGGTAGTCGTCGCCGCCGGACCAGCCCGCTGTGACCTTGGTGTAGCCGAGCCGAATAGCGGCCGTTTCCAGCGATGATTCGGCCTTGGTCACCTGGGCCGCTGCGACTTTGAGTTGTGCCTGCTTTGCCAGTTGATCCTGGGTGGCGGCGTCATATTCGGAATCCGATGCAATCCCGCGTTTTAAGAGGGACTCGGTGCGCTTGAACTCGCGATTGGCGATTTCGAGAGCGCTTTCGGCCTCGGAAAGCTTGGCCTTGGCCTCCGCCAGAACAGCCCGGGCCTGGGCAACAGCCTGGACATATTCATCATTGTCCAGCTCGGCCACCACCTGCCCACGCTTCACCGTATCGGCGATATTGACGAACACGCGCTCTACGCGGCCGCTTACTTTCGGCGCCGTGTGCGCAGGTCGAGGAGCGAATTGACCACGCGGCGGGAGGATCGAATGCCCCTGCCGAAACAACGGTGCACATGCGCCTGGGGTCTGCCGAGCCGCCCAAAGAAATTTCAACGGGCAAAGCCCCTCCGGGGCCTTTAACGGTCACCGTTACCGACGCCGTTTTGCTCGCCCTCGAGAACAACCGCTCCCTCGAGGTCGAAAGGCTGAGTCCTTCGATTCAGCAAACCTTTGAGGATCAGGAAAGAGCCGTCTTTGATCCGGAAACCAATGCGGAGGTCTTCGCCGGCAGGACGAAAGGAGAACGCCTTGCGCGGTCCGGATCGGAAACCGAGGATTACGCAGCCGATTCTGCTGCCGGCATCATTTCCCTGGAGGAATATTTCCCCACCGGTACGAGGCTTGCCATGGAAGCCGGCACGCAAATGAATGACTCCTCTCTTTACGAAGACACCTTTTATACGACACGCTTGGACATGACGGTTACGCAGGCGCTCCTGAGGGGATACGGGACGGACGTAAATCTGGCCCGGCTGCACCAGGCACGCCTGGATACCCGCATGTCGGAATATGAGTTGCGAGGGTTTACCGAGTTTCTGGTGGGAGAGGCGGAACGTACTTACTGGGACTATGCACTGGCCCGGCGTCAGATCGAAATTGTTGAGGAGTCGCTGAAAGTGGCCCGTCAGCAACTCCACGAAACCAAAGAATTGATCGACGTCGGCCGATTGGCCAGGTCGGAATTGGCGGCTGTCCAGGCCGAGGTTGCGGCACAGGAGCAGGCCCTCATAGAAGTACGGGCCAACAAGGAATCCATCCGCCTGCAACTGCTGCGGTTGCTTAATCCTTCGGGGTCCGGAATCTGGGATCTGGAGATTGATTTAATCCATCAGCCGACATTGCCTGAAATCAAACTGGAAGACGTGGACCGGCATGTGGCCGTTTCCATGCGCATGCGTCCGGTTCTCAATGAGGCCCGGCTGGAGATATTGCGCGGCGATTTGGAGCTTGTCAAAACCCGAAACGGATTGCTGCCGTTGATGGACCTTTTCATCACGCTCGGCAAAAGCGGGTATGCAAGTTCCTTTGGCGAATCGGTCGGCAATATTGAAGAAGACAGTTATGATGCCCTGGCGGGCGTAAGAATCAGGTACCCTATCTTTAATCGGGAGGCAAAAGCCCGCCACCGGCGAGCGCTCCTGAGCCGGGAACAGACACAAAAAGCCCTGGAGAATCTTTCACAGCTCGTGGAAGTCGATGTGCGCACCGCCTACATTGAGGTCAACCGAACCAAGCAGCAAATTGCAGCCTCATCGGCCACCCGCAGGTTCGATGAGGAAAAACTCCGGGTCGAAACCGAGAAACTGCGGGTGGGGAAATCAACGAGCTTTTTGGTTGCTCAGGCACAGCGGGACCTTTTGGTCAGCCGGATCGCTGAAGTGCAAGCCCTCGTCAATTACCTGAAGGCGTTGATCGATCTTTACCTGCAGGACGGTTCACTGCTCGAACGCCGGGGCATTTCCGCCCCCGGACGGGAACCGGTTGACCTTTCGAACAAACAGAATGCTTCTTCAGGAATTTGGGTGCCTCTTAGAATACGGATCGCTCTTTAAGAGGGGGAATGTCCCGGCTTTTCCGATCTTTCTCTTTTTGGATTCCGGTTCTAAGACTATGTCACAATCTTAAAAAACGTCATTCCGGACGACCGAAGCGAAGCGAGGGAGATCCGGGATCCAGGAAAAGGGCATCACATCGTTGACTTCTGGATCCCACTCGCGCCCTGTTTCACAGGGCTTGGCCGGGATGACGAATTGCAACACAGCCTTGCCTGTCCCGGATCCGGGAATCGCAGGAATGACGATTGAACCCTCAGGCCAAAATCAGAATGCCAAGATTTCTCACTCCCTTCCAAAGATATGCGGACGCAAGAACAGGATGAATCCTTTGGCAGCTGCTAGGTATCCATTTTCCGGAAAAACCATAAAAATCGGCCCTTGCCACGGAGCGTCCATTCCCGGATCCTGCCGGCGATTCGTTCCCTTCCAGAATGGCAGCGCATGGTTCCTGTCCCATCCTTCCGCATTCCTTATGCGTTATTTGACACCAACCATCTCCTCGATCACCTCTCTTGCTGAGGGGATCTCGGAGATGAGGCCCGCGATTTCCCCTGCGGGGAGGATCCCTGCATCCAGATCGCCTTTGAGCCAGGATGCCTCCACGGCCTCCGCTGTAAAAGCCTGACCGGCAGACCCCTCACTGTTGAGCATTTTCTCGACAAGGTCTGTGCGCAGCGCCCGGATCCGGAAGCGGCCCATGTTCACCAGTTCCGTCCCGGTCTCCTTTGCCTTCACAACGATGGTTTTGTAATGCTCGTGGGCCATGCATTCCCGGGTGGCGATAAACCTGGTGCCCACCTGGACACCCTCCGCACCGAGGGCCAGAGCGGCCCTGTAGCCCCGGGAATCTCCGATGCCGCCCGCCGCAATCACCGGGAGATTCACGGCATCGACCACTGCGGGCACCAGCACCATCGTGGAGGACACCATGAGCCCTTGAACTCCGCCGGATTCGGCGCCTTCGGCCACGATCGCGTCGGCTCCGGCCGCCTCGGCACTCCGCGCGACGTCCACCGTGGGGACCACGGCCATAACCTTGATCCCTGCCTCGTGGAGCATGGGGATAAGCTCCCTGGGGGATCCGCCCGAGACCGTGACGCATTTCACGCCTTCCTGTGCCAACACTTCGGCGAATTCGGGGGCCAGCGGGTTCATCACATACAGGTTCGCGCCGAAAGGCTTGTCTGTGAGCTGTTTCGTGTCTCTTATCTGGTCCCGGACGACCTTCGGGTCTTTCGCAAAAGCCGTGGCCAAGAGACCAAAACCGCCTGCCCCGGAGACGGCGGCAACCAGCTCGGGATTGCAGATGATCCCCATTGCGCCGAGAATAATAGGATATCGGCAACCCAAGAGATCGGTCACTCTGGACATGTCTTTTCCTCCTTTCCTGAGCATTTCCATTGCAGATTCCTTCTGCTCGTACATGAATCCATGAAATTGTCAAGCCCAAGGGTTGCCGGATCCTGCGGGATTCTTTGTCGTTCCGAGGCCGACGACCCGGAGGAACGGCGGGAAGCAGACGCCCATATGGGGGTGGAGGGGGGGTAAAGGTCGAAGGAAGGACGTGGAAGAACGGCCGATTTCAGGATACAATAACAGCTCAAGAACGCGGACGATACCTATTTGTAGATGGTCCGAAAGCATCTCATCTCCAGGGGCAGGGAATTCAGGCCGGACATGATCCTCCACAACCTGGGTCACGACACCTGCCGGCTGGATTACGCGGGGACATCGGATTAACAGAAGCGTTCTTCCCCAGGCCCGTACGGGAGATCTAGGCCTGCGCCGAAGAGGTGTGCCAAGGGCGATACCTGGTCCTCACCCACGGAGGAAAACGCGCCGATGTGGCAGAAGCCATTTTTCCGGAGATCGTGGAAATCCTGGCCGTCTGATCGGAACGCCGCAGCATTTGCGATTATGGTTCAACAGGTCCCCCTGCGGTTTCCTCATCCTTTGCCGCTTTTTCCAGATCCGCCACGAGCCGCCCAAGATCCAGGCGGTACCTCCGGGCCGTATCTTTCAGAGAGTCAAACAGGGCCTGGCAGCAGAGGCATACTCCGGCCTGCCGGTCGTATTGCTTGAATACGGCCTCGGTTTGCCGATACCTGGATACAATGTCCAGGACGGTCATGTGGGGGTCAATGATTCGTTTCTTACCGGCGGGGTCTTGGCTCACGTCGCGTCTCCCTGCTTTCCAGAACCCTCTCCGTCGCCCTGGGGATATGCGCTATCAACTCCATCACCTGGGAGGCAGGAGTTGGGTTGGCGAAGTGCCCGGCAAGCCTGTTGATCCGGGCGGCCAGAGTTGCCGCCTCCAGGGTTTCCATGCCCGACGCGATGAGGGCGGAGACAATGCCTGTGAGGCTGTCGCCGGTGCCGCCTATGGCCTCCAGGGGTTCGTTCACGGGATGTTCGATGATGTCGTGGATGCCTTCGCTTGAGGCGACGTGGTCTTGCTTGCCCTTTACCAGGACATAACGCGCCGCATTTTTGTGATCATAGGCACGCCGGATGAGATCGGGTACCCGATTTTCGTCGTGAAGGATGAAACCGCGTGTATAAAAAGGATGGGGCGCTTCTTCGTCCGCCAAAAAGGCAATCTCTCCTGCGTCCGGCGTGAAAAGCTCGTAGGCTTCCGACTGCCCACTCATCTTGGCCGCGTACATGAACCCGGCATCTGCTATGAGCATGGGTCGGGGGTTCATTTCTTCCACGGCGAAAAGGACCTTGTTATGCCAGTCCACATCCGGCTGGAGGTAGTGGAAGGTGATGAATCGAGCCGGGGATTCCCCCAGGTGCCGGACCAGATGTTCATAGAGCAGGCGGCTTCCATGGCCAAGGCCGGTATCTCCCACCAGATATCCATAGGGAAGGGGAAGATTCAGGGCCTGCCCGGCCTTGACGGCTGCAGCCAGCAGGGCCGGCGTGCCGCGGTTTACCGGCACTCGCCTTTCTCCGATGAAGATGGAGTCTTTTTCAAGGCGAACCTCGCCGGTCACAAGGGGAAAATCTTTTTCCGGTACCGTCCCCACTACCGCGAGCATCGCTTCTTGATCTCCTCGTAGGCCAGCTGCAAAGCATATCCGCAGAGGGTATGGCCGATCTCCCCCGGACTGGGCGCCTCGGGAAGCGATTTTCCCACCATCTCCCGGGCGAGATAAGGGACATCCGGGCAGCCTCCTCCGGATACATTCACGATGGCCAGTGTTTCCTTGTCTAGAGTCAGCTTCATATTGGCCGCCCTCACCATGAGATAGCGGCCAAAGTCCTTGGTCTGAAAAAGATTCACGGGCCGAAGAAGAGGGCTGTTTACCGGAACTACTTTAAGCGGGGAGACGTGCTCCTCTTGAAGCGTTCTCAGAATATTGAGCTCCTCAATGAGAGGAAATTCGATGACCAGGTCGCAACCACTCCTTATCCGGGGCGGAGGTCCCATGACCCGAATCTTCCAACCAGTTGATTTCAAAACATTTTCCGCCCGAATCACCTCGCTGGTATGCTCGAAGACCAGTATCCCGCGTCCCTGATTGTCCGTCCGGTGGGAGTTCCGTCCTTTTTTCTTGAAAAACCTGAACACGTTCGCCTCAATCCTTTTTGATTCTTATTCGATATCCTTCGCCCTCTTCCTGAATTTCCTGAACCCGCCACTCTTGGCTCTCTGCAGCACGGCTTACGTTTTCCCTGGAGGTGTCCGTATCCACGAGGATTTCGATCTCCCCTTTGCCCGATTTTTTGATCTCATCGAGGGTCATGATGACGGGCTGGGGACAGCTCAAACCTCTGGCGTCGACAATATGACTCATGTTTCATCCTCCTTATGCTTATGCGCGCTTCTTTCTCATGGTGAACCCAATGAACAGGCAGACGACAAGCCCGATAATGACCGCCTCGATGCCGTGGGGCCCGACGCCTTTGGGTGAACTGGCAAGTCCGAAATTGTGGGAAAAGCCTGCGCCTACAATCATGCCCAGGACAAATACGGCGGCGTCCCCGTCTCCTTCTCCGGCTAGAAAAAGCTGCCTGCCGGGGCATCCACCGGCCAGTGCAAAGGCCAGGCCTGCGAGCACCATCCCCCCGAAGTTCCAGGCATGCATGGTATGGGCGACAGGCTGCCCTGCAAATCCGGGGTGAAATTGCCTGAGAACCAGATTGGTCAGAAAGGCGAAGAGGGCAAGGGCCACAATTCCGAGGAACAGGTGGGTTTGACGAAAAAGAATCAAGTCCCTGAGAGCGCCCATGGTGCAGAACCGGCTGCGCTGGGCGAGGAAGCCGATCGCCAGGCCGATGACGAGGGAAACGGCCAGAGGAGCGTGCAGGGCACCGGGTCCCTTGAGACTGTAGAAAAAGACCCCGCTTTGCGCTTCTCCCTCGGCCTCCGGAAATACAAGTCGCAGGACAAGAAAACCAAGCATCATGAGAGGCAGCAGCCACCCTACGGAGCTATAAGTCTTTTGACTACGGCCCAAGTTGTACCCACCCTTTAGGAACAAGGTCCCGATCCAGATGCCAAAAGCAAGCCCCGCAAGTCCCAGGATAGCGTTCCCGTCGCCGCCTGCAAGCCGCAGAAGCACCCTCCAGGGGCATCCGAGAAAGACAAGCGCCCCTATCATGGCAAAAGCGCCGAGGACAAATCTCACAATAGGTGCCGATCCCACCCTCGGGCGAAACTCCTTGAAGGCATAAGCCGCCATGAGCGACCCGATCACAAAGCCTATGATTTCCGGCCGCATGTACTGCACCACCGCCGCCCGATGGAGGCCGACGGCGCCTGCGATGTCCCTTTCAAAACAGGCTACGCAAATGCCCATGTTTCCGGGGTTGCCCCATTTCTGGAGCAAGGCTGCGAACACCCCGATAAAAGCTCCTACTACGATAATTCCCCATTTGGTCGCAAAGATGTTTTTCAATTGTGCCATGCCATCCCTCCTGTATGTGATCCGGCGATTCAACAAAGTCCGTGCTCGGCGAGCGGCTTAGGTCAAAGGGGCTTTTGATCAGCGGATGACCCCAATTCAACACTGCGCACCGCCCAGTCCCTTGAAAAGCCGTCAAGTAAAGCCGAAATCGTCCGCCATGAACCACCTCTCGGGAGATCCCATGCTGAAAAGGAGCATCTTAGTATTATGGGAAATGTGCATATGTCAAACAGGAAATTCCGATAGGTATGCGGGCTTTCATCGTGGATATCAATGCAAAGGAGGATTAACAGACCTGAACATACGAGCAAGGGAAGGGT
>CAYVUX010000108.1:0-6641 GCA_964455075.1 uncultured Desulfobacteraceae bacterium
GCCTCCTAGATGCGCATGAGCCATGCCCAGGGGACGATGACCTCGAAGGGAGAGTCCTTTCCGTGGAGATACCGGGGGCTTTGGTACTTGTCCGTGGGCCTGAACGCGGGGTTTTCAATAAAGCCGTGATCCGCGAAGAGGATGATAAGCGTCCCCGAAGGCAGCTTCTTGAGGGGGGGCAGGAAATCCAGCCGCAGATAATCCACCACGGCGCTCACGAGATAATCGAGCGGCCCCTTCTCTGCATGGACCTTTTCGTCCATGCCCGTCAACTTCCACAGGGTATCGCTGTCCGTGGGGTCCTCGCCGGCCTCGCGAAAGGCATCTTCGAGCTCCGCGAGCTGCTCCCGGGTATTCGAAGGCCGGCCGCTCCAGAGCGCGCCTTGCCTCACTACCCTGACAAGATCCTGCCGCTTCCCGATGAGCTCGGACTTGATCGCCTCCCACAGGTCCCAGCGCATTCCGTCCATGAGCACATAGAGAACCCGGCGGTGGTCGGGGACTTTCCGCTTTGTTTTGAGCAGGACCGGAATGTCGCGGATCATGACGGGCCTGGGGGTTTCCCCTTCCCGCCATGCGGCCAGGGCCTCCCGGTAAAAGCGGGCGAACTTCGTCGCCGCTTCCTGCAAAGAGGCCTCGACAGCCTTTTGTTCGTCCGTCAGGAACCTCGGTTTTCCGGTGCCGATTCCTTCAAGACGCCGGTCCAGACGGCGGCTCAGGGAAGGCAGGGGCGAGATGTCTCGAATGTAGTGGGATTCCCACTGAGAAAACCCTTTCGGATCCTGCACGCCCGGGGCCTTCAAGGCCGCCGCCCGCTCCTTGAATTCCCGGTAGTCGCTTAGCGCCCGGATCATCTCCTCTTTTTCTTCCTGAAACGGGCCGGCCGGGGCATCCGTGCTCAAGCCCGGATCCGCCTCGCTGGTAATGGCCGCGAGGGAGACGGGGGCTTTTTCCTGCATTTCGTTTAAAAGACGCTCAAAGGCCTCCTTCATGATCTGGGGGAAAAAGGCCTCCCGCGCGAATACTTCGGCCGGAGAAAGAGCGGCGAGCGCGGACCAAAGGGCCTGGACGTAGCCGGCATCCTCCTGGACTTCGACCGCCAGGGCCTTGAAGTGCCCCGGTCCCTTGTCCCGGAAGGCCCGGGCCAGGTCGGCGAGATGCCCGGCCCACCGCCCGCTCTCCTCGTCTTTGCCGCGGTCGAGTGCGGGGAGGATGCGGAGGATTTTTTGTATGGGAAGGGCGTAGAGCTCCGCCCACAGGCATGTGATCACGGCCTTGATCATCCGGCCGCCCCCCATTTCTTGAAGGAGTGGCAGGAGGTGGCTGTGCTCGGTCTCCAGGAAATCGCGGAAGGCTTCCCGGGGGCTTCCCGAGGCCTCCTTCTCTTCCCTGGCGGTGAAGTGGAGGAAGGTATCCTCGGAGACGGATTCTTCATTGAGCCAATCTCGAAGGATCCGGCGGGCCTGAACGAGCGTGTATTTTCGGTGCGCCAGCAGGCGATGAAGCTCGTCCACATCCCGCTCGACCACCACAACCTTGCCCCTGAACGCGGCGTTGATCTCTTCGACGACCGGGGGGATCAAGAGCTTGTCCAGTTTCTCGAGGAGGGCTCCGTCTTTCGGGGAAAGGGCGAGAGCCTTGCGCACGGCTTCGGCCTCTTTGGCCTTTCCCACGACATCCAGGCTCTCCAGGTAAGGAGCAATTTTTTCCTGAATGGCGGGAGCTTGAACGGCTTCCAGTGTTTCCACGATCCCGCGATCCATGTTCCGTTCCAGGTCTTTGAGTGGAGGGAAGGCGACCTGCTCCCCCAGGCGGAAACCGCAGGAGCAGACGGGCTGCCCCTGCAGGGCATCCTGGGGGTTTCGGAGACACCGATGGAGAAGAATGGACTGGAGCCGTTTGTCTATGGAACGAAGATCGTGTTCCACGGATATCATTTCCAGGCGGTCCAGGCGTTTCAATAGCTGGTATCGTTTGGAACGGGCCAGATGCTCGTAGGCGTCGAACCGGGAGTGCGCTTTTGCATGCCGGTGATCTTCCGAGTAGATCCGGACGTAGGCTTCCTGGAATTCCTGGAATGTCTCCACCATGGAATCCAGGGCCTCGGGAGATACGGACTCCGGGGTCGCCTGGAAAAAGCCCAGGATGCGCTCCCTCATGTCCTTGAGGGGGCGGTATCGTTCCCCCTCGGGAATTTGAAGCCGGGGGTCCGTGACATACTGATGGATAAAAAGGGCCCGTTCCGCGCGTTCCATAAAGCGCTGGGCTGCGCGGATCCGCTCGAGCCGCCTTTCAAGGTAGGGATCCCGGTCTCCCGTCTTCAGAAAACGGTCGAGGCCCTCCCGGGAATTGAGGCTCACCTTGACCTCGTCCCATACCCGTGCCGCCTCGCGAATGTCTTCGAGAAGGGCGTTCCAGGGCATATTCTTGAATGCCTGAAATCCGGCCGCCCACTTTACCCTGCTGCGGAGTGCTTCGAGCTCCTCCACGGCCGCGGGCTTGGCCGCCCTGGTGCGTGCCCACAGCTCCTCCTGGGATACCAGGGTGAGGGGGGCCTTTTTGAAATCCGCCGGAATCAAGGGGTGGGTCGCGAGCAGGGCCCGAGAGGCCTCTCCCAGGATTTCGCCTCTGCCCAGCTCTGCGACAGACTTGAGACCGGTGCGGGCCACTTCATCCGGCGGCCTTCTTTTGCCGCCCTTGTACGCCACCAGATTGCCCGTGAAGAGCATCGCCAGGACCAAAAGTTCGAAATGGGGCCGCGTCAGCCCGTACTCGCCCTTGCGGAACCGCCAGTAGATCTCGTCCGGACTGACGGTTTCCTGTGCTCCCATGACGTCGAAGAAATGGCGGACCAACTCGTTGTGTTTGGGATTGAGCTGAAGTTCGTACCGGTTGCCTTTCTTCTTGATGAGCCCGAGGGGCCTCAAGAGTCCGTCGATAAGATCGCGGAGGCCGGCCTTGGACCGGTTGTCCATGACGAACTCCCCGCTCGCCAGGAAATCCCTGAGCATGTCCTGTAGGATGCCCGGTGTGGGGGGCTCCATGTAAGGCTGAATGCGGGTGTGCCTGGGGAAGCGCCGCTCCAGGAGGTCGGGGATGAATTCCAGGATGAGCTTCTCCTGGCTCAAATAGCCGAAACGGGTGAGCTCCACCCGGTTCTCGTCCCAAAAGAGCGTGCCGCGGTGATAGGCCTTGGAAAAGGCTTCCAGGAGTTCCTTCCTGCTCTTGTCGATGAAACCCTCCAGAAACCGTTCGGCCTCGCCGGTTTTCTCGCCCGGCTCCTCCGCCCGTGCCTCCTTCATCAAGAGGGCCGCGAGCGTTTCCCGCATGGGCCCCGGATCTTCCACGGCCGCGGGCTCCCAGAAAAGAAACGTTCCCTGCTGATTCTCCCGGATCCATGGTAGGAGGATGTCTCTCACGTGGGAGCGCTGGGCATCGGTTCTCAGGGGGGTTCCCACGAAGAGAAAGAAGTCTTCCTCGGTCCTTTTCCACCGCCGGGCAAGGGTCTTCACATCATCGAGCGTCACCTCGTCCAACTGGCGGAGGAAAAGGCTGCCGGTCCGGTGGGTGTGGTGCCATTTGAGGTGGAGCTGAAGGGGAGACTGTTGGATCCAGCTCTCGAGAGGCAGATGAGGGGCCTGCACCAGAACGCCCGTTTTCCAGAAGAGCCGCTCGTCCTCCGCGAAAATCTCGGAGGCCTTGTGGCGGATTTTCCGCCTCATGATGGAGGCCATGTCGGCCTTGAGATCAATGTAGTAGTGGTTGTCCAGGGGGTCTTCCCGGGCCTCCACCCGGATGAAATCTCCCTCCTCCATGAGCTTTTCCAGGATATCCAGCAGGAACTGGTAGTTTATTTCCGCCTCGAGCTGCGTTACTTGAAACAGGAGCATTTCCGCCATGTGGCGGAGCGTGTACCGGTAGGAAACCGGGGAGACGGCGAAGAGAATGAGGAGCTTCACCGCGGCGAGCGCCATTCGCCGCTGGTCTTCATCCTGAAAAACGGCGGGGATAAGCTCCCTGTAGCTCTCGTAGACCCGCTGTGTGTAGAGCTGGGTCTCGCTTCGCTCCCGGATGCGCGTCAGAAAATGATCAAAGATGAGCTCCGGGGTCAGGAGCCGGTGTGCGGGCTCATCCAGCATGGACGGGATGTGCCGCTCCGGGTCTCCCTTGAGCCGGAAATGGATGAAATCCACCACCCCCCGGTGTTCGGAAAAAAGGGGCTTCAGCCGGTCGAGCAGCGAAGAGGTGGCCGGGTGAACCGGGTAGAGCCTGGTGAAACGCTCTTTTGTGACCGGAAACGTGGGGAAGTAGGCCTTGAGGCGGTCGTAGAGGTCCCCGATGGGGCCGTGGGAGCCCTCCCGGTGGCGGATCAGCCGTTCCGAGATCAGCTCCTCGATGTGGGCGCGGCCCAGGGAGAGGCGGACCGGATAGCGGTCCTTGATCTTGTTAAAGGTATCCTGATGGATCTCTCCGGTCTCCTCGATCCATTCCTGGAGCGTGGCGATCACCCACAGGGGGAAGGCCCGGGCCTCCTCCCCCAGGTACTGGAGGAAGCGGATGTCTTCGTTGTAGGAACGGGCGTCCGGCTTGGAGCGGAGAAATTCGGAGAGTTCGTCTATCAGGAAGACGAGGCCCGAGAACCCCTTCCGGTCGAGATTCTCCTTGACGGCGCGGAAGGTCTCGTGGCGGGCTTCGGCCTGCTCGAGGAGCCCCGAGGTCTCGTCTCCAAGGAGCGCAAAGAGATGTTTCAAGACAATGTCTTCCAGGAATTCCGAGCCCCGATGGTTTACCAGGGAGATATCCACCAAAAAGAACCGAAGCCCCTGAATATCCTTTTCAAAGTCTCCCAGCGCGTTTTCCTGCGCCGTCAGGATTTCCCAGGTTTCGGGGTGCTTCAAGAGGAGGCTCAGCATGCTCAGGAAGTGGGATTTCCCCGATCCGAAATGGCCCTTTAAAAAGATCCCCCGGCCCGCCCGCTTGGAAAGACCGGTAAATACGGCCTGGAGATTCTCCACGACTTCGCGGGTAAGCACAAAGGTTTCGGCGATCATCCGGCTCAGGCCCGGATCCTTGAGGTCTTCGAGCTGGATGACCGTCTTTACATCCGGGATTTCCACCAGGTCTTGAATGCGGAGGGCCTCTTCGTCGTTCATGATTCCCCCCCGTCTTCCTGGAGCACCTTTAGAAAGGATTCCCCGTATTTTCTCAAGGTAACCTCTCCGACGCCCACGACGTCCAGAAGCTCGTCCCGGGTTTTGGGACGCTTCCGGGCCATTTCCTTGAGGGTCCTGTCGTGAAAAATGCAGTAGGCCGGGAGGTTTTCTTCTTTGGCAAGGTCTGTGCGTAGCGCCTTGAGCTGCTCGAAAATCTCCTCCCGGAACCCGCCGGAGGCTTCGGCGTCCCGCGGGCCCCGGGGCGCCTTTTTCGTCTCGGGCAGGGCGAGCTCCACCGTGTCTCTTCCCAGCATGACGTCTCTTCCCCGCTCGGTGAGCTCGAGCACCGGATACGGCTTCCCGCTCAGGGTCTTCTTGCGCACAACCACGCACCCGCGGGCCTTCAACTCCCGGATCCATTTTTCCACCCGTTCCCGGGTGTACTCGTTGAGAAGGCCGTAGCAGGAAAGGCGATCCAGCCCGAAGCGGAGGACAGCGGCGTCCTTTGACCCGCGAAGCACTTTGACCGCGGTGCCCTGGCCGAAGCGTCCTTTGAGCCGGGCGACCGCGCTTAAGATCTTGACCGCGACAACCGGGTCTGACCGGGCCGTGTCATTCGGCGCCTCGGTCCCCGGTCGCGCCGAGCAGACATCGCAGGCAAGGCAGTGGTCTTCGCGAAGCGTTTCGCCGAAGTAGCGCAGAAGAAACCGGCGCCGGCACTCGTCCGTGGAGGCATAGGCCATGACCCGGTCGAGGTTTGCCAGATCGTTCGCCTTTCGCACCTGAAGGGCTTCAAAATCGATTTCCAGGTCCGCGGGCTTCATGCGTTTGAGCAGCCTCAGCCCCCGGCCCCGAAAAGGCGGTATGTAGGTGGCCTGCTTCCGCGCGTCCAGGTCGGAAAGCGCTCTTCTGAGCGCATCCAGGGACACGTCCAGGCTCTCGGCCAGCTCCTGCGGGATGAACTGGATGCCCTCAAAAAGGTCCTCGTCGCCGTATATTCGGCCGAGCCGTTCAAGCAGCCGCCGCTTGACCCCGGCCCGGGGCCCCAGGTCGGAAAGTAGCCCGGAGGCCTCTTGATGGAGATAGAGCTCGGCCATGTGCTCGGGCCGGTGAAGCCTCAAGACCGCCCCGGCGTCTTCCAGGATCTTGATGCAGGAACCCACGGCCAATTCCGAAATTTTCTCATCTCCCATCTCCCCGATCTCGCGGTACGTGAGCCACAGGATCTCTTCGGGCCGCTTCCGGAGGCGGTCGTAGATCGAGAGGACGGTCCCCTGGGAAGGATAGCGGGCCTCGATAAAGAACTCCTGGAGGCTCCTGTCCTCGGGGCTGTAAAGAAGGAGACATGTGGCGGGAGCCCCGTCGCGTCCCGCGCGGCCGCTTTCCTGGTAGTAGGCCTCGAGGGTCCCGGGGAACGTGTGATGGATGACCATCCGGATGTCCGGACGGTCGATGCCCATGCCGAAGGCATTGGTGGCCACCACCACG
>CAYVUX010000108.1:6651-9067 GCA_964455075.1 uncultured Desulfobacteraceae bacterium
CTCACCTGGGTAATCACCCCCAGCGTGCCCAGCGAGCCGACCAGCAGCCGAGGCACGTTGTAGCCCGCCGCGTTCTTCACCACGCGCCCGCCCCCGGCGAACACCTCGCCCCGGCCGTCGACGGCGCGCAGGCCAATCAGGTAATCGCGAATGGTCCGGTACCCAAACCGCCGCGGCCCGAACGCGTTGGTGGCCACCACCACGTGTTTCGACCCCGTGAGGAACGCCTCCTGGACCGCGCTCCTTTCCTCCTTGTCCATGCCCGCGTGGTAGGCCCCGGCGTCAATGCCGCTCTTGCGGAGCCCCCCGGCGATGCGGTCCACGTTCTTCCTGGTGCCCGTATAGACAATGGATCCCCCGGAGCGGCTCCCGGAGAGCCGTTCGGCCAGGACGGCCAGCTTGTCTTTCCCGCCGCGAACGCGGAGGACCTCCCAGAAGAGGTTCCTCCGGTCGAACCCGGTCACAAAGACCCGGGGCGCGTTCAACCGGAGCTGCTCGATGATGTCGGAACGGACTTTCGCCGTGGCCGTTGCCGTAAGGGCCAGGGTCTGGGGGGCTCCCATGCGTTCCACGGCCCTCTTGATTCTCAGGTAGTCGGGCCGGAAGTCGTGGCCCCATTGGGAAATGCAGTGGGCCTCGTCCACGGCGACCATCGAGATCCGGTTCCTGAGGAGGGCCTGCATGAATTGGGAGCTTCTGAGCCTTTCCGGGGAGGCGTACACCAGCTTGGCTTTGCCGGAAGCGATGCGTTCGAGCGCCGCCTCCTGCTCCTTGAGACTCAGGTGGCTGTGGATCGCTTCCACCGGGAGCTCCAGCACCCGAAGGGTGTCCGACTGGTCCTTCATGAGGGCTATGAGCGGCGAGATGACCAGGCTCACGCCGGATCTCAGAAACGCGGGGATCTGGTAGCAGAGGGATTTTCCCCCGCCTGTGGGCATGATGACCAGGGCGTCGGAGCCTTCGATCACCGAGTGGAGGATCTCCTCCTGCCCGGGTCGAAATTCACGAAACCCGAACACCCGCTCCATGAAAGACCGGGCTTCGGAAAGGGCGTCATGGTGCCCCGGACCCGTTTCAGGATGGACGGCCTGTTTTTCCATGTCCCTTCTTGGTGAGCGACTTGAGCGTCCCCATGAGTTTTACGTGGTGGGGATGCTCCTTTAAGATTTCTTCCAAAAGGGAGACGAATCCCTCCGGATTCTTCGTGACGGTATAGAGTTTTTTCAGGGTGGTTTTGACCCGGTAGTCATCGGGGTCTTCCTTGAACGCCCGGCTGAGCGCCTCGATGGCCTCGGGATAGGCCCCCCGCCGATTGTGGCAGAATCCTTCCTGCTTCAAAAAAAACGGGTTCCCGTTTGAGCGGTTCCAGGCCGCGCGGAAGGCCTCCGCGGCCTCTTTGAGTCTTCCCGCGTCCCGGAGCTTCTGCCCGAGGAGCGCATGGAGTTCGGGGTCGTCCTTTCTTGCGGGAAGCGTGAGGACCTTTTCGAGTTCCTTGATCACCTGCTCTCGTCCCCGCCCGAGGCTTTTGAGCCGGTAGATTTCTTTTCGCACAAACCGGTCCCCCGGGTCCAGGCCGGCGATCTTTTCGTAGGTCTTGAGCGCCTCCTCGCGCTTTTCCAGACGGTTCAAGATCAGCGCCTTTTCCTTGAGCAGATAGACGTTCTCGGGCTCCGCGGCCAGGGCCGAGTCCACGAGTTCTTCGGCCTCTCCGTACCGGTCCATCTTGCGCAGGGTCCTGGCCGTCCAGCGGGCCGTGTAAGGCCGCTTGTCCTTGTAAAAGGCCCGGCGGAAGCACGCGAGGGCGTCTTCCAGGTCGTTTTCGTTGTAACGAATTTTCCCCAGCACAAAAAGGGCCTGGGCGTTTTCCGGTTCCCGGGAAAGCACCGACTCCGCAAGCACTTTGGCCTCCCCGGCACGATCCTGCCTGAGGTAGAGATCCGCCAGACTGGCATTGAGAAGGGGGTGGTCCGGCTGCTCCTCCAGGGCCTCCCGGAGTTCCCGTTCGGCCTCCGAGAGCTCCCCCTTTCCCTTGAGGTCCCTGGCGCGCTCCCACTTGATTCTCGAAAATTCGCTCAGTTTCATGGTCGTCACCGGGCCCGGTCCCGTGTCCGGCGATGCGGCAAGGCGGGCGGAGCCCCTCCACCGGATACCTGCCCGCGGCCCGGGCGCTCGGGGAGAGCATACAAGAGGACGCGCGATATCACAAACAAATTTCGAAAGGAGAGGCCCGCGGTTCTTCCTGGAGTTGTGAAGCCTTACGCTGCAAGGGAGTGGAAAAGACCGTGCCTGGGGTGCCGCCCAAACCCCAGAGGAGACCGGCACTGCCGAATGGGGAAAGTCCGCATCTTTCCCGGCAGGCGCAAAAACTTGGTTCTTCCGGAATTTGTGTACCTCTTTGAATTCAAATAGCTCTTAA
>CAYVUX010000109.1:0-9001 GCA_964455075.1 uncultured Desulfobacteraceae bacterium
CCGACCCAAATCTGAGCGTCAATTCTGTGAATTTATTTTTGAGTGAGCCCTTAGACCTGCCAGGGTTATCAATGATATATTCTACCACCCTATGAACCGGCTGTCTCTCGGCATTCCGATTTGTGTCATCTGCTTGAACTCGCCCCCCTCGATCTTATAGATTTTCAGCGCGGTATTCGGTCGATGATCCTTCTCCGTATAAGTAATAGGGCTCGACAACCCCCCGACATCGAAGTCTCTCAAAGTCTCAAGGGCGTTACGTACACTTCTGCCGTCCGTATTGCCATCTGCGCGCCTTAGCCCCTCCGCCATTACCATCATGGAAAGCCAGCCTTTGACAAAATGGATGGTATGACTCTCGGCGGAACGGTATCTCCTGTGGGCTTGTATGATGTCCTTCATCCCCGGGACATCATCTCCCCATATTGCACATGGTACTACGCCGTAAGCCCGTCCATCAGCATAAGGACCGGCATTTTCGGCGAGCCTTTCATCAAATCCCCAAGTATTCATAATGAATTTCGTATCCAGTCCCACTTTCCCTGCATCTCGAATAACCACTGCACAGGAATTCAGGGTCCCCCCCAACCATACCCAATCAGGATCGTACTCCTTGGCAATGACCAACTGATCAATCGCGCCTTTTGCGCTGAGAGCAACCAATTGATCCTGGCCGTATTCCACCCCCAACTCGGCCGCCATCCTCTTGCCAGCGGGAATAGGTGCCGTCCCGTAAGGGTGGTCAGGGTAAATAAAGATCATCCTCGCAGGGCGAGTAGGATCGGCGTGTGTTTCTTTGATGTATTTAATGGCCAGCCTGATGGATGTGGAATAGTCCGTTCCCACGAAGAAATTGAAAGGGGTATAGAAGGGGTCTGTTAGTGCTGCAGAATAAGAGGCCGACATATAAACAACCCCATCCTTATTCACTTCAGGCATCAGGGCCTCGGTATCACCAGTGCCCCAGCCTTGAATCAATTCAATACCCATTTTGCGGGTATATTGCCGGTACAGGTTCTTGGCCTTGGATACATCATATCCGTAATCATTGGAAACCAAGTCTATTTTTCTGTTGTTTATCCCCCCATGATCATTTATCCATCTTACAGCGTCCTTGACGCCGAGTGAATAATCTACGCCCACATCAGAAGTGGCCCCGGTCATATCAAAAAGGGCGCCTATCGTTATCGTTCTTTTTCCACCAAATTGCGATATATAGAAAAACAGGCCTCCTGCGATTAGTACGGCTAGTACCACCACCACAACCAAAAGTCTACTCTTGAAGGTCGACATAGGCTCGGTCTCCCGATTTCTAAACATTTATTGAAAAACTGTCTCTAGCCTTATAAACAATAATTCGATTCAATACAGTAAGGGCGGAAAACCTTTCATGACTTTATCTGTTTCAACCTGTTGAGCATGGAGTGAGTAAAAGCCGCTTTCCTTTCATCGCTGGGAATATACCTGGAAAGGGCATCCACCAATTCAGCCACCCGATGCTGGGGAATACTTGATACATTTATCCCTATTTCAATAGCCACGTCTTCAAGTAAAACCTCGGCAATGGGACCCGCCGCTTTGGAAAGCTCTTTGGTCAAAAAATCCACAAACTCCGGTGGAACTGATTTGTCAACAATTTCAACCAGTCCCAGTTCCAGGATCCTGGATAGCGCCGCCCTCATGGTACCCATGTCCATATTAAGGGCCCTGCGCACGACAGAGATTTCTTTTTTGCCATTCAGCTCCATGAGAATGCCGAGAGTCTGACCGTCAAGTGACATCTCTGTAGCATCCTTTTTGAAATTGGGTCTCAACACGAGGTAGGAGATATCTTCCGGTAGGTCCACCATTGGGAATACTCCGAAGGGTACCATGAAAAGCGTGGAAAGTTCCCTTTATTCTATAATTATTATTATAAGCTTATGGAAGAGTGCATGTCAACAAGAATAAACTTCGCAGGTCTATCAAAATCCAACGAAAATTATTTCACGGAATGTGCTGATCCAATTATGGTCTGCTTCCAACAGGTGGGGAAGCGGGCTATTTCAAAATGCCTCTCAAAGATCTCCGACAACCTTTGCTGTTTCGCAAATGAAAGTCGGCAACTGCTAGTTCCCGTTCAGTAGGGCTGTTTGCTGGATGGACGCGTTCACGCAGTTCGGGGAATACCCGGTTTCGGCTACTTCTTGCGAATGTGGTCGAGGGCCTTTCTCAAACGTGCGATCGAGTTCTCCTTGCCGAGCACTTCGAGCACCTCAAAAAGACCCGGGCTGGCCGTCTTTCCCGTAAGGGCCACCCGCAGGGGCTGGGCGACTTTCTTGAGCTTGATGTCCCTCTCTTCCAGAAATTCCGTGAAGACCTTTTCGAGGGCCTTTTCGTGAAACTCGGGGGCGCCCTCGAGCCGTTTGCAGAGGTCCTCGATGGGCTCCAGGACTTCGGGAACCAGGAATTTTCGATCCCCCTTCTCGTCGTAGGCAATGTCGCTCTTAAAGTAGAAACACGCCCGGTCCGCGAGGTCAACGAGGGTGGTGCTCCTCGGCTTGACTGTGCGCACCGCAGCCCGGAGTTTCTGTTCGGGCGGGTTTCCGATTCCGATCCGGGTGAGAAACGGCCTTACGGCTCGGGCGATGTCCTCATCCGAAGCCTGACGGATATACCAGGCGTTGAGATCAAGGAGTTTCTCCTGGTTGAATACGCCGGCCGCTTTTCCGACATGGTCCAAGGAGAATTTTTCTATCAGTTCCTCCTTGGAGAACTTCTCCTGATCCCCGTAAGACCAGCCCAGCCGCGCCAGTGCATTGAGGAGCGCCTGGGGCAGGTAGCCCATGTCCCGATAGGCCAACAGGGACACGGCACCGTGGCGCTTGCTTAGCCTTTGCTTGTCCGGACCGAGAATCATTGGGAGATGGGCGTATTTCGGAAGGGGTTCATCCAGGGCCTGATAGATCAGGATTTGACGGGGGGTGTTGTTCACGTGGTCATCCCCGCGAATGACATGGGTGACGCCCAAATCCAGGTCGTCTGCGACCACCGCCATGTGATAGGTCGGGCTGCCGTTGGATCGCCTCAAGATCAGATCGTCGAGTTCCTCGTTATTAAAACGGATGGTCCCCTTGATTAGGTCGTGAAACTGTGTGGTTCCTTCTTGGGGAGATTTCAGCCTCACCACGGCGCCCGGCTGGGGGCCGAGCCCCTTTTCCCGACACGTGCCGTCGTATTTGGGCTTCAGCCCTTTTGCCAAGGCTTCCTGACGCTTTCTCTCTACCTCCTCCCTGGTGCAGCAACAGTAATATGCGCCGTCTTTTGCAAGCATCCGGTCTATGTGGGCGTTGTAGATCTCCGTTCTTTCGGATTGATAATAGGGCCCTTCGTCCCAGTCCATGCCGAGCCATTCCATCGAGTCCACAATGGCCCGGGCGGCCTCCTCCGTGGACCGTTCCTGGTCCGTGTCTTCGATGCGAAGGATAAATTTTCCCTGGTTCTGCCTGGCGAAAAGCCAGTTGAAGAGAGCCGTCCTCGCGCCGCCTATGTGGAGGGCGCCGGTGGGACTCGGGGGGAATCGTGTAATGACTTTGTCTTTGGTCATGGTCCAAATCCCGTTCGGGCTCAGGAAGGCGGCCGTTAGGCAGGTTTCCTTGCGCCCTTATGGAGGTTATGGTAAATTTTCGGCACAAACCGCCCGTTCCTGCACCGTGGACCTTTGTCCGGCATGAACCGCCTCAAGGGGTCGGGCAAGTACCGGAAGAGCGCCGGTTTCGGGGAAATTTAGCATAGGGTGCGGTTCCGAAACAAGTCCCAAGCAGGGGACAGAATGCGGCAAAGACGGGAGCGGAATCAGGGAGAACCAGATGGCCCGCGCAAACGAAGAGCCCGAAAGGGTGGAAGTCGTCGCGTATTCCGGGTACAAGGCCAATGAGCGCCCCATGTACTTTCTCCGCGCAGGGAAGCGGGTGGAGGTGACCCGAATCCTGGACCGTTGGTACGGGTTGGAACGCGACTATTTCAAGGTCCTCGGGGACGACGGCGGCCTTTACCTTCTCTCCTGGCATCGTACCCTGGATGTCTGGCTGATGCAGAAGCGGTTTGAGACGATGGGGAGGCATTAGAGCCTGCCGTTCATTTTCCCGGACGATCCATCTGAAAAGCCCTTGGATTGCTCATGAAACGGGGGACCAAGACCAGCACAGTGAGATCTCTGAAAAACTCCCTGTTTTCTTCGCACCCTAACGGGTGCGAAGTCCCAAACCTTCGGGCTGGTCCTTTGTTTTCATCGGAATCGAAATCGGGATCGCTATCGAAATCGAAAAGATAAGGAGGAGACCTCCACAGGATGCGGAATTTCTGACGTCGATTTCGATCCCGATAGCGATATCGATATCGATTTGGATTGTTACAAAGGTCTCACAGGGCGGCGGTTCCGCGGTCTTAGAGTCCCGCGTAAATCCAGGTGTAATGAATCGGCCTTACGTCCAGGGTGTTGATCTGGGGGTGAAGGAGCTGGTCGTTCAGCCTGAGCCAGACATAGGCAGGCTTGATCCTTCGCAACTTCCCGTCATCGGGCGGCCGGGCGTGTTCGGTGTGGGTGTAAAAGGCCTCCGAGACGCCGATGTGGCCCCCGGGAGCCTCATAAAGGTATTTTGAGACAAAGGTGTCCTTTTTCATTTTCTCGCCGTCGGCAAGGGCTTTTACCTGGTTGTCCGTCAAATGGACCAGGAAGAACTTTGATACGCCCCTCTCCGAGTACTTGTACATGGACCGCGATTCGGAGCTGGATACAAATACCGTAGATATGGTGTCCAGCTTACGTAAGAGCTGGAAAGCAATAAGACCTGCCGTGCGCCGCCCTCCGACGCTGTGGTGGCAGCCGTAATACTCAAAAAGCTTGTTCTGTAGAATCCGCGCTTCCTTGTCTCCCAGTTCGTGGAGACTGTTCTGGATATATCGAAGCCATTTGGCGAGGTCTTCCGCCGCGTCCGCAATGGGCCAGTCGATTTTGACATGAAAGTGCGTTAGCGAGTATCGGTTCTTTTTCTTGACCGTGGGGTCTTGCTGGATGAGCAGGGCGTAGTCGACATCCAGCAGCCGTTCAACCAGCCCGAAAAAGGTGGGATTGTCGAAATGACGCAAATTCTGGTGAAATCGCCTGTATAGGGAAAAATTGACCAAGTATTCAAGGTTCTTCTTGATTACGCTGTTCTCCGGGAAGAACCGGATGTAGTTCTTGAGATAAGACGGGAGCGCTCCCTCGCAGAAAAGGACCAGGAATGTGTTGAAGAGCTCGGATTCCTTCTCTTTTTTCTTGGATTTGGGTTTGAGTTCGCTTTTGTCGAGGAAACTGTAGGGGACACCGTGCTTCCGGTATTTGTAATAAGAGTCCACCAGGGATATTTTCATAAGCTGGCGCTGCAGGGCGTCTCTCAATACGTCGTAGATCGAGCGCCTGAGTTTCTCGTAGTAACTGAGCTGATCGCGATGATTCCACATAGATTCACATCAGACAAAGGCCCTCAGGCCGTTTATTCCAAGCTTTGCTTTCCTGATCCTGGAAAGACGCTGTCGAAAAGCAGAAATTATCGTTCAAATGAAGGCAGGCAGACATCAACGTAAAAAATACTACCGAAATGAGCCGTAACTGTCAAGAAAAAAACAAGAATTTGTGAAGGAGCGGCCCCGTTTTTGGATGTATGCACGCAGGCCTTGGTCTGATTTGGGCCGATGAATTCCCTTGACAAGACAGAGCCGGTTTCTATACTGAGAACTTTACCTTGTGCCCGTTAGAAGGGGAGAACGGGGTGCAGGCAACTTTGCATCGTGTTTGCTGATGATTATTGATCTAAGGACGGTCTCGCGAAGTCCCCGCCGTTTTCGGTTCTCGATGGTCCCCGATCAGTGGGAGGCCCGAGAGGAGACCGAACCGGTGTTGGGGTTGGGAACCCCTGTTACGCTTGAGGGGACGGTTTCCTCCAAGGGAGACACATACCTGTTGGAAGCGAATATGGCCGGCCGGCTCCGGCTGAGATGCGATTGCTGCCTGGAGCCGTACGAGCGAGATGTGGAAACCGAACTCAGGATTGATTTGATCCCTCCGGTTCCGGTGCCCGAGGAGACGGAAATTGAACTCTCCGCCGAAGATATGGCCGTGGATTTTGTTCACGGGGACGAGCTCGATCTAGCCGCGATCGTCCGGGAGCAAATCTTTCTCTCCCTTCCTATCAAATCCGTTTGCAGAGAAAATTGTAAGGGATTGTGCCCGAGGTGTGGAGCAAATCTGAACAAACGAGCGTGCGGCTGCGCCGGGAAATCGGGTCATCCGGCGTTTTCCAAGCTGGATGAATTGAAGCTCGGAGAGCGTTGAAAATCACCCTTTGGGGGTGAAAACGCCTCTGGAGTTCATCAACGAATTCCATGAGGGCGCATAGATGGGGCACCCTTTGAAAAACGCGTCCGCCTGAGGCGGATCTTCGCGTCGGGGCGGTCCCCCCAGGCTGTCTAACCTCAAAAATACATTGGAGAATTTCGATAATTAACGTCCGAGACCAACGCCGGCCTGTCCCGACGAAGACGGGGCCTGTCCCGACGAAGACGGGGCCTGTCCCGGTAAAAGTGTGGGATTGCGGAAAGAGGGGACCTTTTCCCATGGTCTCGTTGAAAAAGGGAAAGTGAGATAGCATTATGGCAGTTCCGAAGAAGAAGAAATCAAAATCCAAGAGAGATATGCGGAGATCTCATCATCATTTCAAGGGGTCCAACGTTACGACCTGTCCCCAGTGCCACGAGCCTGTGCCGCCTCACCGGATCTGCCCCGAGTGTGGCACCTATAAGGGAAGGACCATTGTGAAAACCGAAGAGACATAGCGAAGATGAGAATCTCTGTGGACGCCATGGGGGGAGACCATGGTCCTGGTGTGATCTTGGACGGAGCGGCATGGGCTGCTTCCGAATTCGGCATCCAAGTGACCCTGGTCGGTAACCGGCGCATTATCGAGGAAATAGGGGGTTCTCACCTGGCCTCAGAGCTGATCGATGTGCATCACTGCGAAGAGGCAGTCGACATGGACGAATCTCCCCTGAAAGCCGTCCGGCAGAAAAAAGAGGCCTCCATTAGAAAGGCGTTCGACCTTGCCAGGACGGGAGAGGCCGATGCCGTGGTGAGCGCGGGAAATTCAGGCGCAACGTTGGTGGCAGGGGTCTTGACCCTGGGCCGGATCAAAGGAGTGGAGCGCCCCGGAATCGCCAGTATTCTACCGGGAAGGAATGGGCCGGTCGTTTTGATCGATGTAGGGGGAAGCGTGGATTGCCGGCCGGCACATCTGATTCAATTCGGGGTGATGGCTCAGGCTTTTGCCTCTTCCTGCTTGAATATCCCCAGTCCCAGGGTGGGACTGTTGAGCATCGGGGAGGAGGTCGGCAAGGGGAACGACCAAGTTCGTCAAGCACACCCTCTTTTTGAGCGGAGCACCTTGAACTTCGTGGGAAACGTGGAGGGCAGGGACATTTTTGCCGGCGATGTGGACATCATCGTGTGCGACGGCTTTGTGGGCAATGTGGCGCTCAAGCTGAGCGAGGGAATGGCGTCGGCCATGACCCGAATGCTGAAGGGCGCACTCAACAAGACGCTGCTGGGAAGAATGGGCGCAATGCTGGCCGAGAGAAACTTCAAGGACTTCAAAAAGAGCCTGGAGTACGAGGAATACGGAGGCGCTCCTCTGCTGGGTATTAATGGAGTCGGCATCGTATGCCATGGTGGGTCTTCGGCCAGGGCTATCAAGAATGCCATTGCACTGGCGGCCAGTTATGTGGAGAATGGTGTCCTCGGGAAAATGGTGTCGCAGTTGAATACGGTCGAAGTCAAGAAAGCCACGGCGTGAAGATCCCCGTTCCGCCAAGGGAGCGGCCGGGCGAGCCCTGCTTTGACGGAAACAGGAACGGGTGAAGCCGCCGGAGAGGCTCGGAAGGAGCCGGAGGATCGCTATGGCGCGTAGTCAAAACAGGGTGGCGTTGATCACGGGAGGATCCAGGGGGATCGGACGTTCCGTGGCGCTCAAGTTCGCGGAGGAGAAGGCGGCGATTGTGATTGTTCACTACGATCCGGACGACGCGGCCTCGGACAGGACCCTGAGTGATTTGAAGGCCAAACGGGTGGATGCGGAGAGCCACCGGTTGGACGTATCCTCTTTCCATGCTGTGGAGGAGTTCCATAAGGAGGTCCTCTCGAGGCTGGGCCGCATTGATGTGCTGGTGAATAATGCCGGGATTACCCGAGATGCGCTCCTTATGAGAATGAGCGAGAAGGACTGGGACGCCGTGATCAATGTGAACCTCAAGAGCGTATTCAACTGCACCCATGTGGTAATCAGAGACATGATCAAACAGCGGGCCGGACGGGTTGTCAACATCTCTTCGGTGGTCGGCCAGATGGGAAACGCCGGGCAGGCCAATTATTCCGCGTCCAAGGCAGGGATCATGGGTTTCACAAAGACCGTTGCCAGAGAGGTTGCGGCGCGGGGCATCACCGTCAACGCGGTGGCCCCGGGTTTCGTGGATACGGAAATGACAGAAGTTCTTCCAGACAAGGTGAAACAAGGCTTTCTTCAGCAGATCCCGCTCGGCAGGATGGCCGGGCCGGAGGAAGTGGCTGAAGTCGTATACTGGCTTTCCTCGGAGGCAGCAAGCTACATTACGGGACAGATTATACACGTGAACGGCGGATTGTACATGTAAGAGACAATGAATTTGATGCAAAGGACGGATGCAGGTTTGCCGTTGTGCCACCGGAGATGCGGAAGCACTCTAATTTCCTGAGGAGGTATCGGTTTATGTCGGGTGTCGAGGAAAAAATCAAAAAGATTATCAGCGAGCAATTGGACGTAGACGAAAAGGACGTGGTTCCGGAGGCGTCATTCGTGGACGATTTGGGGGCGGACTCCCTGGATCAAGTGGAACTGATTATGGCCATGGAGGAAGAATTCGACATCTCTATCCCCGATGAGGATGCGGAAAA
>CAYVUX010000110.1:0-8954 GCA_964455075.1 uncultured Desulfobacteraceae bacterium
TAGCCATTCAGAACTCCCTTCATGAGCACAATACTTCGGCCCACCACAACCAAAGAATTCACGTGCGAATAGGGATCAACACGGGCCTCCTCCTGGTGGACGGCAAAAACGTGTCCGGGGACGTGGTGAACGTAGCCTCGAGGATCGAAAACCTGGCCCAGCCCGATGAAATCCTTTTGTCACGATCCACCTATGAAGATGTCAGAGGGAGCGAGGACGTCCTGTGCAGGGTCCATGGGAGCTTCCCTGTCAAAGGCAAGCGCGAGCCCCTGGAGCTCTACCGGGTTATTTGGCAGGACGAAGACATCGTACTCAGCGCCGAGCCGAGAATCCGTGCGGTCGGAGGGGAACCCGCGCCGGAAACAGGGCACAAGCCCGCAAAAGTTTTCCAGTTGGAAATTACCCGGGAGAAGGAAGGCCTGGCCGTAAGCGCTTATGAAGAGAGCGCCGGAGAGGCCACCACCGTGAGGCACTATGACAAGGTGCGGGTTTCCGTGGAAAAGATCGGTTCCAGGTCCCGCGAACTCTACGAGACACTCAACCGCGTCAACCGTGACGGGAGGATCAGCAGAGAAATCCTTTCAAAACTCAAAGGGGCCGGGCAACGTCTGACAGACGAGCTGATCACTGCGGCCGTGAAAAAGAACCTTGCCGGGTCCGAAGCGGACCACCTCATATTAAACGTGGACGACAGGCTTGTTCACATTCCATGGGAGCTTCTCCACGACGGAAGCCGTTTTCTCTGCCAGCGATTCTCCATGGGAAGGCTGGTCAAGACCCGACAACCCCTATTGGCCCTGGGAAACAGAAAACTTGCCAGGCCCTTCAAGATGTTGATCCTTGCAGATCCCGGGGGGGACTTGAAAGGCGCTTACCAGGAAGGATTGGAGATACGGGACCAGATTGACAAGGACCGGGAGGCCATTGCCGTATCTCTCCTTTCCGGAAACATCACGGCCGGTCTCATCAAGGAGAAGATGAGAAACTTTGACCTGGTCCATTTTGCGGGTCACGCGGAATACGACCTGGCGAGTCCCGAGCGGAGCGGATGGAGATTGAGCCGGGGCACCATCAGGGCCGGGGAAATTTCCAAGATGGCGGGCACCGCGGCCATGCCTGCCCTGATCTTTTCCAATGCGTGCCAGTCGGCCCGGACGGAAGAATGGATCATCAAGGAGGAATTCGAAAACAAGATCTACGGGCTGGCCAACGCCTTTATCCTGGCCGGGGTCAAGCATTATATCGGCACTTTTTGGGAGATTCTCGACGAACCGAGCCGGGACTTTGCTCTTGAATTTTACAGGGGTCTCTTGGGGGGCCGTTCTGTCGGTGAGGCCGTCCGGGACGGGCGGCGGCACCTGATTGACAAATATGGGGAAGAGACGATCGTATGGGCGAGTTATGTGCTCTACGGTGATCCGGCATCCAACTACATGGAACAGGTCCGCGCGAGCGAAGTAGATCAGCCCAGAAAGCCGGGGCCTGCCGGGGTCTTGGCCCCTGAAGGCCATGTCCGCGCAAAGGATGACCTTATCGACCTGTCCGAGGAGTCTCCACGCAAACCGAAAACGGCCCGATGGGCGGCCTTGGCGGCCGCTCTCCTCTTGGCCGTCCTGCTTCTTTGGGGCTGGCCGGGACCCCTTCGCGACTCCACGCGCGAATTCAGGGATCAAGCCCTGGCCGCTTACGAGATGGGAGATTTCGACCAGACCCTCAAGACCTGCGGGGTCCTCGAAAACCGGGACCCGAACGCCGGTCTGGTCCATCTCCTCCGGGGTCATATCCATTTGAGGAGAGGCGACCTGGAGACGGCTGAGGCAGCCTATAACAAGGCTCTTGAAGCAGAGAAGATATCCGCTCAGGAAACAGCCGAAGCATTGACCGGCCTCGGTCGGATTGCCTCCATCCGGGGGCGGCCCGAAGCGGCCATCGACTACTATCGCCAATCCACCCGGGCGGATGCGCAATACAGCGGAGGATACCTGGCACAGGCCCTTTTTATGGAACAGCGGGGAGAATACGAAAAGGCCTTGAATCTCATGGGGAAGGCCAGGGCCCTCGATCCGGAGGACAAGACCCTCCAGGCCATCTCCAAGCAGACCGAAGCACGAGTCGTCTATTCCCGAGATCAGGAAAGGCAGGAGCGCGTGGACCGCCTGATCGAGGACCTCCTTCAGGGAACGGGTGCCGAAAGCGAAGCGACGCAGCCCGAGGACGAATGGACTTCGCGGCCGTTGACCCTCTTCCTATTGGATCCCGAGTCGGCCGGGTATACGCTCCAGGAAGGTCAGGGGCGTTTGCTCGCGGCGGGAATCACGGAGCACCTGAGCGGAGCGACGCGCGTTCGAGTTGTAGAGAGGGCGCTTCTGGACAGGCTGCTGGAGGAATTGAAGCTGGGAACATCCCGGCTTGCCGATCAAAATACCGCTCTCTCTATCGGGAAGCTCCTTGCTGCAAGGCTCATGGTAACTTGTCAGATGGTTCATTCAGGACCTCAATCCCAGGTTTCCATGCGCGTCATCGAGACGGAAACCGGTGCAATCGAATTCGCGATCAGTGAATCGTTCGAGCGTCCTGTCCCGGCCTCGGAAATGAGCAGGAAGCTTTCACACCAACTGCTGAGAGAACTTCCCGAGCGTTACCCCCTTCGGGGAAGAATATCCTCCCTCGAGGGAGAGAAGGTTTCATTGAACATCGGGGCGGACCTGGGAGTGGAAACCGGGCAGCGATTCAAAGTAATCGAAACGGAAGACGTCCTCGAAGTCACCGAGGTCGGCGCCGACTCTTCGGTTTGCAGGGTCCTGGAGGGAAAAGGTTCCGTGAGCTCCGGACTGCGAGCCGAAGAACTTCGCGAGGCTTGACATGCTGCGACATCGCATAAATGACAGGTGCGGCACCGTCGACGAGCCCATGCCCGTTCAGCGCACGAAGCGGCCGCCCTTCGTTGGGCCCGCGCCGGTCCGCGGTTGCGGGTTTTTCCAAGGGATGGGATGGATTTTCCTTGCCCTTGCGCATGCGCTCATTTTGCTTCACGGTGTTGTCCCCGGGCATGCCCAGGAAATTGTGCAGCAGGTAAGAATCACCGGCTCTCCCAACCCCGTGGGTTCCGGGGCCCGGGCGCTGGGCATGGGAGGGGCGTTCATGGCCGTGGCCGACGACGCAACGGCCGCCTCGTGGAATCCCGGCGGGCTCATTCAGCTTGAAAGACCGGAGATATCGGTGGTGGGGGGATATGCCCGGACAGAGGAAGACTACAGCTCATCCTCGCATCCGGAAGCCTCCACGCGTGCCTCTTTTGACGATGCAAACCTCAACTACTTGAGCGCAGCGTATCCTTTCCAGCTCTTCGGTCGCAACATGGTGGTCTCATTGAACCTGCAGCGGCTTTACGAGTTCGAAAAGGACCTCGACTTTTCTTATACCAACCGCGGACATATCGACGCATGGAGCCGCTTCAGCTTGACTCAGGATATTTCCTTTGACCAGGAAGGAGCTATAAAGACCATTTCGCCTGCTTATTGTGTGCAAATCACGCCCCGGTTCTCGGTCGGAGCGACGTTGAACTTCTGGACGGACGCATTCTTTGACAATGGATGGGATGAGTCCTACCGGGCCAAAGGAAGCGGAGACCTGAATGTATTGGGAAGCGCCAACCCCTTCACCACGAGTGTCCGCATCGAAGACACGTACGATGATTTGGAAGGGTTCAATTTCCACGTGGGATTTCTGTGGGACGTGACACCGATGATCACCGTTGGCGGCGTATTCAAGAGCCCGTTTACAGCGGAATTTCGCCACAAGAAAAGGGTCTCCATCACCCAGCGATATCCGGACCTGCCCGACGCGGGAACCCAGTTTGACAACTCATTCTCGGAAGATGTGGAAATTGATTTTCCCATGTCCTACGGGCTGGGGATCGCGTTCCGGTTTACCGATGCGTTTACCTGTGCCCTGGATGTTTTCCGCACCGAGTGGGATGATTTTCTCTACAGGGACGGCCGCGGCCGGAAAACCAGTCCCTTTGACGGCCGGCCTGCCTCCCTTTCCCATGTGGAGGAAACCCATCAAGTCCGGTTGGGGGCGGAGTACCTGTTCATCTTTGAAAGGACGGTCGTTCCCCTGCGGTTCGGAATTTTCTATGACCCACAGCCGGCGGAAGGAGACCCTGAGGATTTCTACGGCGTCAGCATCGGATCGGGCGTCATGATCGGCCCTCTGGTCCTTGATGCGGCCTACCAGTTTCGATTCGGCCGGGATGTCAACGGCGATGTGATCGGGATTCCCGGGACGGATGCGGACGTGGATCAGCACAAAGTCTATGTATCGGCCATTTACCATTTTTGACAGGATGCGAAACTCCAATTTCAGAAAGAGAAGGAGCGGTTTTCTATGAGAAAGGGCGCTTTGATGGTCTTGTCGGTGCTCTGCCTCATGCTTTTTCATCAGGCCGTCGGTGCCACGGTGAGACACTACACGGGCGGGGACGGGAAGTCCTATACGTGGTATTCGATTCCCATTGATGGGGACTTGGAAGGAGTGGCGCCAGAGGAGATCGATGAACTCCAAATCCTGTGCGACGGGGAAGACCTGAGCCTGCCCCTCGACGAGTTCACCTACCTGACGCTGAACGCCCGCTGGCAGGGAGGAAGCGGCGCCTATGAGTACATGATGGTTATCGTCCCCGGAGCTCCCAAGCTGGGGGAGTACACCTTTACCTTGAGGAGCGGCGCCGTTTCAAACACGTATTCCGAGATCCAATCGCAAAACAATCGTTTCCCTGCTCCCGATACCGGCACCCTTAAACTCCGCGCAAGCACCTTTTCCTGGGAACCCATCAGCAGCGCCACCGGGCCTTATTACTACCGGCTGGAAATCCAAGACCCGAGGTCTTCCTCCGTGTCCTGCTCCATCGCATTCCCGGAGGCCTCGGACCGGTGCGACATCGTGTACCCCTACATGACCTCCCGCGTCCGGGGTATGACCTCCCACACCGTTCCGGACGGCTTTCTGACCCGGGGGGAAACCTATTACGCTCGGGTGAGCGTGTGCGATGCGCCCAACTTCCACGATGTTCAGAACCGCTCCATGACGCCCTGGGTGATATTCACCTACGGGGGAGGCATCCCGTACATGTTCGTCCAGCACTACAAAGTGGAGTCCGCGGACGTGTGGAGATCCGACGCAACCGAGTTCAATCGCCTCATGTTTTCGGTAACCGATGAGAACGGCAACCCGGTCACCTCCGTAGACAAGTTGACCGATGTCACCCTTTACGGGCCCGGACTCAGTGTGGTGCCGCTTTCGCCGCCTGTTTTCAAAACCTACAAGTTGCGATATGGGTCTTACAGCGGCTCCCTGGATTTTGACGATGATTTTACATATGTGCCGGTCTTCTATGCAGACCTCCCCGACGGGCTTCCGGCGGGGGAGTACCGCCTGGATGTCACTTACGACGGCGCGGTATTTCAAAGGACCTATCTCTACGAGGGTGTCCGGGCCCTCCCCGTGGTCCCCGCGTCGAGCTTCGATCTCAAGGAGGAGGCGTCGGGCGCCCTCACGTGGACCTGGGACGTTCCGGAGCCCTTCTGCTCCTCTTCCCTGGCAAAGGATTCGTCCTCGCGGGCGGTGGTGGAAATCACCAGGGAGGGGAAGAGCATGGGGTGGCTCTTCATTACCGTGCCTCCCTGTCCGGGCCGGCTGACATTTCCGTATGATCTGATTCAGACCCTGAACGCGATGGGCGATACATTCACGCTCTGGATCCAGGTTCGAACGAATACCTACGGGAACAGAACCCTTTCGAACAAGCTCACCCTCAACCGGCTGGAACCGACCACCCCTTCTCCCACCAAGGTGGAAGGCACGGTCACGGACGCGGATTCCGGGGATGCGGTCGTCGGGGCAAAGGTGGCTTTCCTCACCCACGGCCCGACCCTCACCACGGATGCCGGGGGGGCCTTTTCGTCTTCAGATGTGCCCTCGGGCACATACGACGTGCAGGTCTCCGCCTCATCCTACTTCACCAAGGTCCTTCAAGAGGTGAAACTGTCCCCCGGGGCCACACACGAGCTGAGCACATCCGTGAGTCCCAAGGCCCCGACCTTGAGCGATCTTTCAGCAGCCCCTGCCGAGCTGCCAAACAACGGGCTCGCCACCGCCCTCCTTACGGCCCGGGTGTCGCATCCGTCCGGCCCGGGCGCCCTTTCGTCGATCGTGGCGGACCTTTCGTCCCTGGGCGGCAAGACCTCCCAGACCCTTTACGACGACGGCAGCCACGGCGATGCGACCTCGGGTGACGGGATTTATAGCTACCGTACCACGGCGGCCGTTTCCACAGGGGCCCGGGGCTATTCCCTGAACGTCACCGCGTGGGACAAGAACGGTTTCAAGGCCCTGGGAAGCATCGAACTGAGCGTCGTGGAGAAGGCCGCAGGGACCGTTGCACCGGCCTCCTCCGACACCAAGGCTTTTATCAACGCCCTCGAGAGCCAGGACCTTGTGGTATCGGTTCGGCTGAATCCCGTCGATGCAGCTTCTATGCTCTGCGTCCGTGCCGGGGGTTGTTTCACCCTCACCGTTTACCGTCCGGACGGTTCGCTCTATGACACCTATGATGTAACGGATTCCATTGACATCACCATCGAGGACGCCGAACCCGGCAAATGGCGGTATGAGACGACCAACAACTGCGATACCGAGGTGGCCTACGAGATCCAGACCAAGGGGTCCGGAACAGGCATGATGGTGGGCCGGGTGGTGGACGCGTTCACGGGAAAGGGCCTCACCGGGGCCCTGGTATGCGCCAACACGGGAGGAAGCACCATGACCATCGAACACGGGTACTTCGCCGGCGTGGCCGTGGCCGGCACCGGGGCGGTGATTGTGGAGCTTTCGGGGTACAAGCGCCATGTGCGGACCGGGGTGGCCATACAGACCGGGGAGACCACCAATCTGGCGGTCCGGCTCGTCCCCGTGAGCGGCCCCGTTGAGAATGTCCCCTCCGGGCAAAACGTTTACGAGATCAAGGAGCCGAAAAGCAGCCCGGCGCCCCCGAAGCAGCCTGTAGCGGCAAGCACAACAGGAGGAGACCTGGAAGTGAGCGCCCTGTTTCCTCCGTATGCGTCGGAGGTGGACCTCTATGCCGGGGTGGTAATCGATGCTCCGGCACCGGACGGAGGACTGTATCTCTTTGACCCCGCCAAAGGCCCTGTAGAGTTCTCCGGCCTTTGTCCCTGGGTTTCCGGGACGCGGGAGGAGCAATCCGGTTCATTGTGGGCGGCGGGACCGGTGAGCGCGATGTGCCCCGCAGATTATCTGTTCTTTTCGCTCGTCACCCCGGCGGGAAGGGGTCTTGGCGATTTCGACCTCAGCTACTACACTGTCACCCTGGCCCAGCCTCCCCCGTCCGGGACGTCTGTGCTCCAAATCAAGAAGCCCAAAGCCTCCCCCGTGGCCGGGGTGCAGCCCCTCGCCGTCAAAAAGGCAGAGGATGGGGATGCCCGGGAGCTTTGGGCCTGGTTTCCGCCTCAGGAGGAACCGGTCTATCTCTATGTGGGCTACATCAAACCCAGCGAACCCGAAAAGGTCTATTTGTTTTCCGCGTGGAACGACGAGGTGGAACTGAAAGGAACGCTCACAGCGTGGCGTGAGGCCGTTACGCACAAGCAGCATGCCCGAATCCGTTCTTTTTCCGAGGCGGAGGCCGAAGCCGGCCAATACGCGTTCTTTTCCCTGCGCACCACGGACCCCGCAGGACTCAGCAGTTTCAAGCTGGTCTATTTCCTCATTGCGCTTGCAGAAGGGGAGACCGGACCATAGCTATACATCAGCAATCTTCGAGGCATTTGACGGCATCGAATCTTTGCAAGAAAATCAAATTAGACGGAAAGGAAGTATAGAAATGAATCCTTTGACCTTGTCATGGGCAAGGTCATTATTAGTGACAGCCCTCTTGTTGGGATTCGCTATACCGGGTACAACTTCTTCGGCTGACTACTTCCCACTAGAGGTGGGCAATAGATGGGTTTACAGTCCATCGTACGGTGACAAAGGCAACAGAGTTGATTCAATCATCGGGACAGAAGAAGTAAACGGCACTTTGACATACATATGGAACCGCCAAGAGGCGCCTGACGATAATTATAACGAGAAAAGGTGGCTTGCAAAAGATTCTACAGCTCTGAGGATGTATAAAATAGGAAGTAATGAGGGTAGCAATCCGCCCGAAAGGGATATCGATCCGCCCGTAATAATGAATCCGCCAGTAATTATACTCAAGTTGGATCCGGTTGTGGGAGAAACTTGGACCGTCTTTGATGTAGACCTTGGATCTTTTCACGTCAAAGGAACAAATTGGATAGAGTCAACCACCGATAAAGTGACCGTACCAGCTGGTACGTTTACCAACTGCGTTAGAATCAGACAACTCAATGAAATAACTTGGACTGAAAGCGGCATTACCAAAACTGAATACGAATACGAGAAACATTGGTATGCACCTGATGTCGGGCCGATTATTTATAGAGACTACTCTGAGAATTGGAGCGGTGTCGAGTGGAACCAAGAGTTGGTGAGCTACTTGAATAGGGGGAGCATCCCTTTCATGTTCGTCCAGCACTGGAAGATGGAATCCGCGGATGCCTGGGGCTTGGACAATGCCGAGTTCAACCGTCTCATGTTTTCGGTAACCGATGAAAACGGCAACCCGGTCACCTCCCTGGACAAGTTGACCGATGTCACCCTTTACGGGCCCGGACTCGGTGTGGTGCCGCTTTCGCCGCCTGTTTTCAAAACCCACAAGCTGCGATTCGGCTCTTACAGCGGCTCCCTGGATTTTGACGATGACTTTACATATGTGCCGGTCTTCTATGCAGACCTCCCCGACGGGCTTCCGCCGGGAGAGTACCGCCTGGATGTCACTTACGACGGCGCGGTATTTCAAAGGACCTATCTCT
>CAYVUX010000111.1:0-8929 GCA_964455075.1 uncultured Desulfobacteraceae bacterium
CCGACCCAAATCTGAGCGTCAATTCTGTGAATTTATTTTTGAGTGAGCCCTAAGAATACCGTTCTCATAAAGGACGTTGAATAGGTCCTTATTGTCCTTCGGAGCTCGCAATGCCCTTCGGGAGACGAGACGGGCCGCGACATCGATGCAGCATTCGCAAGCCAGGTGAAGCGTACGTTCGACAAAACGCTGGTCTTTCTTGCTGGCCTTGTAGCTGGTCACGGCCGTGCCGCGGTATTCGGCAAGGTCTTCGAGATACTCCTCAAGACGCCGCAGCTTGGCCTGAATGATGTCATTTCCCGTCACGGGCGGACACTCCGAAATAGCGCTTCATCTGCTCGAAATCCCTGTCGATATAATACCGGAAATCAAAAAATTCTTTCTGCTTCAGCAACTTGAAATGCTCTTCGTCTTGAACGTCGCGGACAAAGACCGGAATACCATTGGACAAAATCTGGTTGATCATGATAAGTCCGGCATCATTCATCAAGACAACGTCCGCGCTCCGCTCGATCAGCTTCTCGATCCGGCCAATCAATTCAAGCCGAATCCGGAAGCGTTCTTCCGCCGAGAGGCCCGGGGCGAGTCGGACGGCAACGTCCACATCGCTGGCTTTGCGACGGTGGCCTGTGGCCGTTGAGCCGAACAGGTAGCCGGAGAGCACTTCGAGACTCGCTTCGAAGACCGCCGCCAGTTTGGAAAGCAGGGGCTTCGTCAGGGTTATCTTATTGTTTTCCAATGTCATTTCCTTATAAGGGCGCGGAAACCCTGCACCAACCTAGCAATGCATGGCATGAGGCATGTGTTGCTATAATTTGGATATCATACAAGCTATAAAAATCATAGGCATTTTCTATTGGAATACCTGGAGGATATCCCACCGCGCGCATTAAAACCGGCGCGGCATCCACGCATGAACCAGCCATCTTGGAAATTCTCGGGGCTTCAACGGCATGAATCGGGCGGAGGCCATCCGATAAAACACCGCCCGCGAGGGAATGGTCACTCCCTCGTGGGCGGTGGATGCTAAGGCATGCAAATCAAGCGCTCATTAATAGGGATGGAATAGCCGGAGACGGAAGGAGGTCTCCGCATCGGACGGGGTCTTCCTGTACTCGAGAATTTTGAATTTTCCGGTGAATTGATTCACAAAAGGATAGCCCGCCGCGGCCCAGCCGACGACGCCCTCATTGTACTGATACACGTTTTTGTAGCCGTACTTGTAGAGAAAGCCGGTTACGTAGGAAGACCGGGCGGACGTTCGGCAGAATATATAGATTTCGGCGTTGGGATCCGTGATGTTCCTTGGGATGGTGTACATATGGCCGGCATCGACGTGATCCGTTCCTTCGATGTGGAAGGCATAAAACTCGGCATGCGTCCTGACATCGATGAGGTAAGCTTCTCTTTTTCCGGCCATGACTTCGTCATAGACCTTCTTGAACTGCTCAACCCCGATGATATGGTCTTCAGGGGCAACAGATATGAATTCCTTCCTGACTTCCTTTTCCTGGGCCCGCAGAGGGTTGTCTCCGGCCAGGACGAAGCCCGCCGTGCCCAAAACAAAGACTGCGGCCAGTCCCATAATCATGAACTTCTTCATTCTTTTCTCCTCCTGAACTGGATTTAAAATTCACGTATCAACGCCCTTATAAAACCTTCACCCCCTTTCCGGGCTTGCCCTTTTGAAATGTAGGTCGCATCAATTAATATATTCACACCGCGCACCAGCGTCAAGGCCCCCTGTCTCCGGGTAGCGTATCAGATCTTGTGTCATGGAAAAGAAAGGGGTACCTCACAATTATTAAGGCCGTCAAGAAAAGGAGGTACCCCCCATGGCCCCAAGGACCACGATTAGGAGTTTGCCAAAGGGATTTGAAATAATTAAAGATATGGGATTTAGCTTGGAGTGGGAATCGGATTATCGACAAAGGGCAAGAGAGGCGCTCAAGGAGATCCGGAAGACCGTATAAACGGCCGTTTGGACAGGTACCTGCATGAGATGCAGGCACTGGGAGGGATGGAAGGCCGAAATAGGAGCTTTTCCCGGCATCTTTTGACGGAACTATGGGATATTGAACTGCGCGGCCCCCGGTGTCGGAAACAAAGTACCGTGAAGTTGGCTCTGGCCTGTGCTCGGAGGGTAGGCCGTGTGGACCGGATGATCTTGTCCTGTTTTGTGCCGGGGATATCTACTCCCAAGATCGCCCATTCCCAAAGGATTTGATCCGTTCCAGCACATGATCACCAGCTTTATCCAGAACCACGGCTTTCATTCTCATGAACTCCTAAGCGGAAATGGTCAGAACCACGGGTTGTTCCCCGAAACCATTAAGGAGTCTCTTGTTATCCCATCATGCTCTTCATCATGTCGCGCATCCCGTCCATGTCCATGCCCTTTGATTTCCACATATTCATACAGAAGGGCATCATTTCGGACATCATCTTCTTCGGGTCGTTTCCGAAAATCTCCGCCATGTAAGGCATCGCCTCTTTCATGAACGCGAGCTTTTCCTCGTTGGTCAGTGCCTTGAATTGATTCAGAAGATTTTCCATGGCTTTCCTCCTTTCAAATGAATTGAATCAGGCATTCCATTTTTCAGATCGCCTCGCAGCCCGCTACCGGCTGCTGCCTGATCTTTCCTTAACGTATTTTCTGTATTCCCGCAGCAGGACATAAGCGTACCGTCTACGGGAGCAGTCGGAGGACGGAATAAAGTTCTTTTTTTGCCTCCAGCCTTTTGATAATCTCTTCGGCGGTCTCAGCGGTTGTCTTTCTGCCTTCAGAGTAAAGCGCGGCCATGATATCGTTCAGGCGATTAAGGCCGACCTGAGTATCATCGGGGAACTTCAGCAAGCGCCGGCCAACCGCCGGTTGAGGTGAAACTCACCCGTCTTTTCATCCTTTTTCTTCATGGAGAGGAGTGATCTGTGTATTTTTTGCTTTATCCTCCTCATTCTGGGTCATATTTTATCTCCAAATTGAGCTCCGCTTCTTGCGTCGGAACCGCCGGGGATCATAGCTTATTCCCAAAATAGTGATTCATTGCTCATAGACCTTTACCGTCCGCTTCTTCCCCAGAAAGGTACGCCAAAACAAATAGAACGCCGGCAACAGAAAAAGTCCGTCCCTGAAGACATACCAGGCCATGGGAGCGTTGTTTGTGCCTTCAGCACTCGTACTGAAACAACCGCAATGGATATCCAGGCCCCTTGCCAGGTTGAATATCATGGCGCTCAAAAAGATAACCAGGAGTCCGGTAACAATGAGCACGCTTCCTTCTTGAAAAAAGCCGATAATCAAAAAAAGACCCAGGATCAGCTCCAGCCATGGCAAAACAACCGCGGTGAGGTTGATGAGGAAACCGGGAAGGATCTGATAATTATAAACCGCTTCGGCAAACGCCCCCGGGTGGATGATCTTGTCGATGCTTGCATAAATGAAGACAGAGCCTAAAATCAGGCGGGCGAAGAGGGCAAAAGGCCCGTCCTGTTTCCATCGCGCCCTGAAAAACCCTGCTTGACTTTCAGACATTCACTGCACCTCCGCGAGACATCTCACAAAGAATGCACGTTTCCAGATCGCTTTGACTATGTGTCTTCGTTTCGAACATCAAGATACCCTCTCATTGTCATAAAAAACATTCTAAACCCTCTCGGTGGGAAGTCCAGCCTCCCGCCACCTTGTCCAGCCGTTCAGGAGGACCTTCACCTTTTCGTAACCCATGGAAGCCAGCTCCTTGGCCAGATCTTCGCTCAGGGAACAGGTCTCGCCGTCACAATAGGTCACGATCCAGGCATGTTCGGGAATCGCCATAAGGCGGTCAAAATATCCATCAAAAGACTGCCACGGTATGTTCTGAGCACACCGGATATGGCCCAGGGCATAATCCGCGGGAGATCGGGCATCGAGGAATACGGCCCCTTTATCCGAGCACAATTCTCTGGCCTCTTCGAGAGAAATAACCAGACTCTCCCCCGAGTCTGCGGTCAATCTCGCTTCCGGTGACCAGTCGGCTGCCAGAGGAAGCTTGTTGGACCGGACTTGATTCGTTAACAGCCCTGTTATAACGGCCAAAATAACGACCACCGCCGATTGCAGGATGGCTTGCCATGTCTTTCTAAGGATTCGGTCTCTTTTCATGGATGATTTTCCTTGATGAATCTTTTGCTATGTAAGACGAGTCCTGATCTGGATAGTAAGAACGGGTTCCTCGTCGTAATTGGTTTTTAACTTGAGACTCCCCCCGAAATTTCCCGAACTTCCTCGAGGGATGCTGGAGAAGCGGATCAAGTAGGAACGGCCCTTTTCAATTTCCGTGATCTCGTAACGAATTTTCCCTTCAAGGCTAAATTTATCAGGCTCGATGACAAGGGGTTTTTCAAGTCCGGCAACGATTTTAACAGTTCTTGATATCTCATGATTGGCATTCCCACGGAGCACAACATAACGAGGCGTAACCGAAATGGGAACATGGACAAACGCCCTGACCCCAAGGCTGAACCGGGCCATTTTCGGGTCGTTGGTAATTACGACAGCCGTCTTATGGATGCTTCCTTGATACCCGTCGGTATTCACCGTGAGCGTGATCTTCCCCTCCCCGCCGGGGGGGATGGTCCTGTCAAAGGAGGCCACGGAGCACCCTCAGCCAGGGGAGACCTTCTTGATGTCCAGGGTCGCTGTCCCTTTGTTCCGAAGCATGAATTCGTGAGTGATGCGGCTTCCCTCCTTGACCTTTCCGAAATCGAATTCCCGCTCCTTTAGGGCCAGAATGGGGTTCCCTGTTGTATCTTGCGAAAAAGCCGCGGAGAGGGTCAGCAAGATGACGATGAGCAGGAGGACTGTAGCCGAATACTTTTTCATATTGAGCCTCTCTTTTTCATGGCCGGCACGTAACGTGGCAGATGCCTGTGGGCGTTTCTACGGCATAGGGGAAATACCTGCGTTTAATCCAGAGTGTCAAAAACCGGTCGAAAAAGGAAAGGCGTTTCAACACGGAATTTTGGTCTGCCATGGCCTTCCTTCTTAGGCGCTAAGAGCACTATATATCCAGTTGAAACCTTCCCATATAGTTGGCAATCTTCAACCTCTCCTCTTCCTTCAGCGGCGGACAATCTTCCGGTCCTTTTGCGCCCTCGGCAATCCTTGCGGCAAAGACCATGCACGTGGGCTGTCCACATTCCCGGCAATTGGTCTTTGGCAGGAGTTTCAGGATCTCGAGGAGCTTGGGTTTCGGGGTGCCTTCGTACCTTGGTTTGATCTCCGCCCTCTTTTCCCACGCCTCGTTGATCTCCCGCCTGAGCCATTCCAGGATCTTGTCGGCCTCCTCTTCGTCTTTGAGGGCGTTCACCGCGATTTTTCTGGGATGAACTGTTATGATCTTTCCATGGACCTTAAACGTTACCGCCGGTGGCTCTTTAAGATATTCAAACCCCCCGAGCACCGCATTGAGATAGGGAAGGACCTCGCCAACATCCTGATCCAGGTGGGCAATGCAGTGGAGGGATTGGAAACTGGGGTTGCACTCCGGCCTGAAGATCTCTTTGGCATATCCTTTGAGCAACATGGTCTCTGCCTCCCCTTATGAAGCGGATAAAAACGGGTTGATGATAAAGTAGGCCGCTAACATGACGATCACCACGCCCGCGCCTTTTCGGAACCAGTTCCCGGCCCCCTGCCAGGCGCTGTTTTCCATGACCCTTTTCACCGCAGCCGTCGAACTTCCTGCCACGACGATGGGCAAGCAATGGCCGACGGCAAACAGGAGTATAAAAAGAATTCCTGTGGCAGCCTGCTTTTGGACCGTGATGATGGCAAGAATAGGGGCGATGAATCCAAAGGTGCAGGAACCCGAAAGAATGCCATAGGCCAGCCCGAGCCCGAATGCCCCGAAGGGACCCCTTAGATTGAGGCGATACAGAAGGCTCCCGGACATGGAGCATTTTTCAACACCCAGCATGCCCAAGGCAACCCAGACCAGGACCAACCCGATAAGGATCTGCCAGTAGTTTCCCACATCCCCCAGCATTCGGCCCAGGAGGGCGCAGATAATGCCGATCAGGGCGATGGTGATGAAGAGGCCCGAGGTAAAGGCCACTGAATAGAAACCGGCTTCTTTGGGCTTCAGGATCGTCCGCTGGCCCCCCACGTAAGCCACGATCAGGGGGATGGAGGCCAGGTGACAGGGGCTGAAGACCACACTGATCATGCCCCACAAAAAACAGCCCAGGGCGGCAATCAAAATGCCGCCCGAGATCCATTCATTTACGGTCAAGAAGATACTTTCGAGCATTCAAACCCTCCTGTTTGTAAGGGCTAACTCACCCCCATTTTACTAAAGACCCGATCAATGTCTGCTTCGCCCATGAAGCCCTCATGGCGATAGACCTCCTTGCCCTCTTTATCAAAGAAGATCTGTGTGGGGATTGCACGGATGCCGAACCGTTTGGCCGGTTCCTTGTCTTTCCATACATCAATAAAGACGATGGCGGCCTTCCCCTGGTATTTCTTCTCCACCTTCTCAATAATCGGCACCATCATCTTGCAGGGGATGCATTCGTTCGCGCCCAGGTCCACCATGGTGGGCATGCCCTTGACCGGAACATCCGTGGGCGCTTCTGCATGGGATGCGGGGGCTTCGTCGGATGAGCAGCCGGAAAGGATAAGGCTGAGTAGGCCGATCATGACCACAAGGCCTGCAATGCGTCGTGCAATCGTCTGGTCCCTCTTCTGCATTTATTGAACCCCCAACTGCGCTAATTGCTTCAAGACCTCTTTTTCTGCGTAAAAGCCCACATGTCGGGAGACCTCTTCGCCATTCTCATCAAAAAACACCTGAACCGGGATAGACCGGATGCCGAAACGCGCCCCCAGGATCCGATTCTCCCCCACGTGCACGAAGACTACGTTGAGTTTATCGGGGTATTTCTTTCTCAGGTTATCCAGAATGGGCTGCATCATGTCGCACGGGACACAGCCCTTGGCCCCGAATTCCACCATAGTGGGTTTCCCGGACATGCGGGCCTTGTCCACCGGGTTATCCTTTGCCAGGGCATACTGGGTCTTGACCCATTCCCTGTTGACGCTAATTTCGGCTTTATCGCCCAGACTCTGGAGATAGGAAGCAAAGGCATCCTGTCTCTTTTGCTGAACGAGCATCTGTTGGACGGCCTCTTTCACCTGCTCAAAAGGCATCCCGCCAACCATGGCCTTATTGGCTTCATAAAAGGTCTTTGCTTCCTCGTCCGACACCCGAACATCACGAAATTTTTCTCTCAGATAGGCCTGAACGGCTTCTTCATCTGAGAGGCCCTTTTTACGCTCTCCTCCAGACCTTTTGGCCTCCGTGACGAGGAGCGCTCCTGTGACCTCTTGCTCCAGGATGAAAAGGAGATTCTTCCTGAGTTGCTCCCGGATGTTCGGGTCGGCCGTTTCGACTTTCTCATTGAGCTGAGTTTCCCGAATCTCAATACCCTCCGTCGTGAGGATTTCGCCTTTCTTCATTGGGACCATTCTTGCCTTCTTCAGAACTCCGGAGGCAAGCCCCGGGTATGCCTGTTCAACCGTCTGAGGCAAGGGCTTGTCCGCATGAACCTCAGCTATATGAAAATACGCAAACCACATGCAGACAAACCCACCCAAGATCCATTTGTACGTTGTCATAGAGTTCTCCCGAACCGTCTTAACCGCAACAGCACCCTGTCGCAGGGCTTCCCTCAGCGGGTTGCGTTGATAGAAATCCTTGGCACGCCTTCTTTACGGCCTCTTTGACCTGATCGATCTCATGTCTCTCGAGCTTGAACTCCTTGTTTTTCTCAATTCCAAGACCGGTGAGAACAAGATAGCGTTTCGTCGGGACATCGGCATGCTCCAGGATCGCTTTGGCGCATCCGACGTCACACCCGTCGATGGCCACCATCTCCGGGATGTCCTTGGCGGACTGGACAAAGCCGCCAAGATGGCCTCCCACGCCGGCCAGGCAGTACATTTTTCCGAATCCTTCTTGGGTAAGCTCAACCGCGGCCTGGTTTGCCAATTGACCCACGTTGGAGCCGCCCGAGCAGGCCAGGATCATGATGTTTCCATTTGTCGAGCAACATTCTTCCGCCATCTTTTAGCCTCCTTTAAAAAATCTAAGCAAGAAAACGTGTCTGTCTTATAATCCTTGCCGATTTTGTTTTGTCGTGAATTTCAAGAAACCTCTCTCCTTTTCTGGTTCTTCCGGAAAATGGATACCTCCTAGGATAGGGATCGCTCTTTAAGAGGGGAAATGTCCCGCTTTTCCCACTCTTTCTCTTTTTGGACTCCGGCTTTGAGGCTGTGTCGCAATCTGAAAAAAACGTCATTCCGGACGACCGACGCGAAGCAAGGGAGATCCGGAATCCAGGAAAAGGAGATCGCAGCGTGAGCTCCTGGATCCCGGCTCGCACCCCGTTTCACGGGGCTTGGCCGGGATGACGAATTGCGACACAGCCTGTTCCCCCGCAATGACCAGTCAACCCTCAGGCCAAAATCAGAATGCCAAGATTTTTCACTCTTTTTCAAAGATCAGAACGTAAGGACAGGATGAATTCTTTGGCAGCCGCCAGGTATCCATTTTCCGGAAGAACCATATTATTCTGCAATCCTGCGATGCTTGACTAAAAAATCATACTTGAAAGAAAAGTTAAGTTGATTCTTTTAGTTAAGTTCAGCGCCAAAAGCTTATATTCTCCATGTCAAACAACTTAATTAAAATATAATACTTGACATATTTGTCAAGTAATAATATTTAGTCAAGTATGATGCGTATATCTGAAAAAGAAGCCCTGGAAAAAATTGTGGATCTTTTGGCCGATTGGCTAAGGGTTTCAAAAAATGAAATACACAAAAAAGATCCGCCTCACAGTAAAAATATCGATGGATATTTTAAAGTGGGAAATTATGAGT
>CAYVUX010000112.1:0-8888 GCA_964455075.1 uncultured Desulfobacteraceae bacterium
TGAAGCTCTGCCCGTGGACGGCAACGGGCGGATCTTCCAGCGTGAACGTGTCCGGCCTCTCCGCCGGGAAGAACCGGACTCCGTCGGGCAGCCTCAAGGTCTTGGTGATCCTGCTCGCCGCATCGTGGTTTCCGGCGATAAGAAACACCGGAATGCCCGCCTCCCGCAGACGGCTCATGCGGGATACGAGATAGAGCCCGGTGTTGTAGTCCTTCCAGTCGCCGTCATAGAGGTCTCCGGATATGACGAGGAATGAGACCTTCTCGGAAACGGCCAGTCCCACCAGGTTGTCGAGGGCCCGGCGCGTTGCACCCCGAAGCTCCTCGGTCGGGGCGCCTTCGTAGTGCTCGAGCTTGAGCATGGGGCTGTCCAGGTGAATATCCGCGGCGTGCAAGAACGTGAACACGATTTCCAAGCCTCCTGCGGTCTCTTGCATGCCCCTCAAACGTATGCCTTCCGGCGGGGGGGGATTTCACGGATTCGTCGACTTCCGCACGTGATCCTCCGCCCACGTCATGAGAGGTCTTCCCTTGAGCATCGGGCTCCCCTGCCTGACCGTCACGCTCCGGCCCTCAAGGCTCTTGGAGGATCGGGCAAAATCGGTCACAGCGTGGCCCGGGAACAAAGGGGTTTCAACGGGGGTTGCTCCACGGGCTCACCTTCCCACAGGATGACCGCATTCTCAAGCATTTCCTGAAGCAATTTTCCGAAAACACCGAAGACCCTGGGCTCCATTCTCGAAACGCGATACATAAACGCCGGAGAACAGTTCGAGCCCACCAAAGGCTCGGATAAAAAATTCGTTGGCGTCCGGACCCTTTAAGGCGAAGAGCACGCCCCCACGAAAACACAAAAGCCGGTTCCCTTTCCAGGCAGCCGGCTCGGATGAGTCGAACGCCCCGGGCAATGTCCGGGGCGCACTATGGATGATCTAACCTTACGCTTCCTTTTCGAGGTCCCCTTTGTGATATTTGAATGACACATTGACCCGGGCCCGATAGGAACGGACCTTTCCGTTTTCAACCGACATGTCGAGCTTGATGACTTCAGCGATCCGCAAGTCCTTCAGGGTTCCCGAAGCCGTTTCCACGGCTGTTTTCGCGGCCTCTTCCCACGAGGTATCGCTCGTTCCCACCAGTTCGATGATATTGTACGTGCTTCCAGCCATGTTCTTCCTCCTTCCAGAAAAAGCGTCCACCGCACGGATGGTTCGGCTTCAAACCATCACCCACCGACACGCCGGGAAGAGCCGGCCGCCTAACGCTCGTGGCGGGCAATTCCTCCGGCATCTGCATTAATGTACCGTTTCCGGCGAATATTGTCCATGCGCGTTTCACGTTTCTCTTCCCTAAAACTCCTGCCCTTGCAGACTCTCCGTGCCGGGCTGTTTCCCCTCCCGGCAGTTCGGGAAGCGGATCGCAGGACAGCCGCGGATTGGATCCCGGTCTTTTCAAGAAACCCCTCAGAACCACAAGGGTGGTTCATCCCACTGTAGACCGGAAACAAACCCTCGCCTAACGACTTTCCTTCCGGCTCTTCCATCCTCGGCCGATCCACTTGACCGGCAGGAACATGGAAACGCGTCCCCGGTAGTCCTCGTACTCCCGGCCGAACTGCATCCCGAGCTTGCGTTCCTCCAGCAGGGCGCCCACAATAAAATACGCCGTGATGACAAGGTTGGTCAAAACGGCCGCCGCGTCGAGCGGCCTGGCCCAGACGATCAGGATGCCTCCCGTGTACCAGGGATGCCGGACCACGCCCAGGACGCCCGAGGCATCCAGTCTGCAGTCGTCCGTGAGAACCTCGCATGCCTCGCCCTCCCGGATCTGGCGGATGCCCAGAAACTGGAGGGAATCGTAGCGGCGGGCGCCTGCCGCAAAAAGGAAAAGCGCACACAAAATCAGCAAGCCCTGAACGCCCCTCCAAGGGCCCTCCCAGGCAAAAAACGGCTCCCCTCGGAGGGAAACCGTGTAGAAAAGCACCGGGACGAGGCTCAGGGCAGCCACCAGGTTGTATACAAGCCGGTAGTACCGGAATCCTTTCGGGAACCGCGCCCGAAAAAATCCCGTCACCCCTGGGCTGATCAAGGCGCTGTGAAGTGTGCACCAGGCCAGCCAGAGGAGAACGAGCACGGCGTATGAAATCATTCTCCAGTCCTTTCCTTATCGTGTGGCCCCTGTTAAGGATAGCGGCGAAAGTCCTTGTATGCAACCGAACGCATCCCGCCCATGCTGCGCAGGAACGAACATGGAGGAGCCGCAGCACAAACCCGCGGCCGTTTCCCCTTGACAAACGAGATGACGGTCTGCCAAAGGGCTTACCTGCCAGCCGGTATTCCCGGTGTCTGGAACCGACGACCTCATTCTCCTCGGTTTCGCCCATTTGAGAAGTCCTACGCTCGCGCCCCGGTGTGAAAATCGAAGGGACCCCCACGAAGAGCCGGAGGAAGAACCATGGAAGACCCGCCGCGCTACACGTGCTCCGACTACAGGGAGGAGATGCGGCTTCTGGCCTTGAGAAAACGGCTCCATGAGAGCTCGATGGAACCTGAGGAGAGGCAGGCGCTCATCCGGGAGATCGAAGAACTGGAGGCAAAGATGAACATGCGCTAGGAGGTCTTTCGTCGAGAACGTCCCCAGGGGCTGGAACCGGCGCTTTGCACACATAGAGGGCTTTGAAAAGCCACCTTCTTTCCCAACCCCGGAATCCACCTTCTGTGTTCCGCCGTTTTTACCGATTTAAGCCCAAGGCTTAAATCGGTAAAAACGATGCTGAGCCACTACTTGACGAAGTCCGGAGAATCCTTATCTTTCTCATGAGTTTTACGGAGGTATGAGATATGGGAAATGGGATTAAGACCGCCTTCCTTTTGGGTGTAATGACCGCGCTTATCATCTGGATCGGGCATCTTTTCGGCGGCACGCAGGGTATGGTCCTGGCCTTCATCCTTGCCGTGGCCATGAACTTTTTCAGCTACTGGTACTCGGACAAGATCGTCCTGAAGATGTACCGCGCCCGGGAGTTGGATGCCCGGGAGCATCCGGAACTCCACCGCGTGGTCCGCGAATTGGCGGAGCGGGCGGAAATACCCATGCCGCGTGTGTACGTGATCCCCCAGGATAGCCCCAACGCCTTCGCTACGGGCAGAAACCCGGAACACGCCGTGGTGGCCGTGACCAACGGCCTTCTTCGACTCATGAAGCCCGAAGAGATCAAAGGAGTCCTTGCCCACGAGATGGCCCATGTAAAGAATCGCGATATCCTGATCGGCTCCATCGCGGCGACCATGGCGGGCGCGATCATGATCCTGGCCACCATGGCGCGCTGGACGGCCTTTCTCGGGGGAGGCGGCGAAGATGAAGAGGGCGGAGGGCTGGGAACCATCGGCCTGATCGTCATGTCCATCCTGGCGCCCATTGCGGCCATGCTGATCCAGATGGCCGTATCCCGCTCGAGAGAGTACCAGGCGGACGCGACCGGCAGCCGCTTTGCCGGACACAGCCGCGGACTGGCCGACGCGCTCGAAAAACTCGGGGCCTATTCCAAGCGGCTCCCCATGAATACCCAAGCCTCCACGGCCCACATGTTCATTGTGAATCCGCTTTCGGGCGGCGGGCTGATGCAGCTTTTCTCCACGCATCCTCCCCTGCACGAAAGGATTGCAAGGCTTCGGGGGAAGGAAAGCAGCGGGGGTGTCCAGGACAAGGAGGCGGACAGGGGCCGCAGGGAAGCGGAAGGCACGTGGCGCAGGCTGTCGAGATAGGCCGCGGGATTACTGCCCGGACCTGTGGAAGGACATGCCTTCAAAGATTCCCGTGGGGCGTTCCTCGATGCGGGCCTTCATGGCCTTTACGTATTCGGGCCGTTCCTGATCCCGCCACCCCGGCATCCCCCCGTTCCAGACATAACAGATCAGTTCTTGGAACCAGGCCCTGGTGAACCGGTAATTCCCGATGGCGACTTCGCCTGCGTGCGCGTCGAAGACAAAGGGGATACGGGCCACAGTGGAGTACTTGGCGATCAGGGCTTCCATGACGGGCCGGGTGCGGGATCCCTCAGGTTTCTGGGCAAATTCCTCCGGCCGGTTCGGGAAAGGAAACCGCCGGTATAGGTCCCCGATGAAACCGGTATAGCGGACTCCGTGAATCGCCCCCATAAGATCCCCTACATCCTCCCGCTTCGGAATCCAGAACACCTCCCACGATCCATCGATCGGGGGCTCTGCGACGTTCCGGCAGAAATCGGTCGCAAAAAAGAAGTACTGCTCCAGAAGAAGCATGTCCGACTCGATGTTAAAGAAACCGAAGGCCACGGTTCCGTGGCTGAGAGATTCAAAGGCCAGCGGCATCCATATCCTCCCGCCCGGAGACCGCCGGTCGCTTCCCCAAGGAAGAAAGGCCCCGGGCAATCAAAGTGGAAGTATAGCCCGGAATCCGGGCTGTTTGCAAGGGGACGGCGCGTCGGACGTTTTTCCGGCGCTGCGGCTTCAAGAACGCCGTTTGCCTGGAAGTGTCTGGGCGTCGCGGGCATGGGCGCCCGCCGGCCCGGCGTCCTCTGAAGAAAAATTTGAAAAGCCCCGGTTTCAATGCTAGGATACGTGCCCTAGACAAGCTCGCCTTCATCAGCGTCCTTCACGGTCGTGAAGCCGTCACCTCGGCCTCATGCTTGTAAGGAAGAGAGCCCTGTGCTCTTCTTCCAGGCGAAATAGACATACCGGCCGACAGTTTTTTGGGGAGTTCATCCGTGGCTTTCTTTAACACCAAAAAGGGGGAAATCGAATGCAAGATCGTTTATTACGGTCCCCCCCGCTCGGGCAAGACAACCAGTCTGAAATACGTTTCCAAAGCCTTTGCCAAGTATAAGGCCGGCAACTTCGTTTCCATTGAGACGGAAAGAGACGAAACCATCTTTTTCGATTTCTTCCCTCTTATGCTGGGCAAAGCCGGCGGCTCCAGCCTGCACGTCAACTTGTACACAATCCCCGGCCAAGTGAGATACAACTCCACAAGAAAGCTCCTTCTCAAGGCGGTGGATGGCATCGTGTTCGTGGCGGATTCCCTGGAGGTGCGCCGGGATCAAAACATTCTTGCGCTCAAAGGTCTCCACAGAAACCTCTCCGACTGGGGAATAGACCCGGTCTCGATTCCCGTTGTCCTGCAGTACAACAAACGGGACCTGGAAGGGAAAGGCCTTCCCGTCATGCCCGTCGAACAGATGGAGCGGGAGCTGAACTCCAGGCGCAAGGTGCCCGCTTTCAAAACCAGCGCCCTGACCGGACAAGGGGTAGCCGACGCGTTGAACAAGTGCCTGGGAAATGCCTGGCAGGTCATCAAGGCCCACGGAATACGAGACAAAAGACTCAGAGAAACCACAATGGAAACGTGAAAGCGGTCCACCCGCCGCTGTTGTCCCGTTTAAGGGATTTTGGGGGAAAGATATGGAGAAAAAGGCCTTGATTGTCGACAACGATTTCTTCTTTGTGGAATTCCTTGGCGAAATTCTCGAAGAACGGGGCTATACCGTGCTGAAAGCCTACGACGGCAAAGAGGGCATATCAAAACTGGGAGAGGGGGACTTTGCCGTCATTTTTCTCGATCTGGTGATGCCCAAAATCGACGGGCTGCAACTGATTCGCTACATTCGGAAAAAATTTCCCGAGGCGTCATTTCCCATTGTCGTCGTGGCCGGGACCATCATTGAGCGCCTGCCTGAACTCAAGAAGCTCGGAGCCGATTTTTACATCGCCAAGGGCGCGCTGGAAAAAATGAGCACACAACTAAGCGAATTTATAGAACAATTGGAACAAAAGGGGTTGGCGCGCCCTTTGGAGGAGGAATTCCTGCAGCCGGGCGAGCTGTATCCCAGGCAGGCGTCTATGGAACTGATGGACAACATGGAATTTCATCGGTCTGTGGTGGACGGCCTCGCAATCGGCGTAGTGGTGGTGGACAAGGACGCGCGTATCATCCAGGCCAACCCCGCCGCCCTCAGGATCTTGAAGCGCCCTCTCGAGGGAACTCTGAACGAACATCTTATGAAGATATTCCCCGCCTCCAAAAAGGACGAACTGGTTGCCGGCTTGAAACGAGTCATAAAGGAAAAAGATCTCCAAAGAGTAGTTCTCTTTGCGACCATAGCATCCGACAGGCTCCGGATCCAGATATCCAGATTCGTCCTCCACAACAGGCCGGCCGGTTGGATCCTGGCATTTGAACATGCGGACCAATGGAACGAGGGATCCTAGCGAGCGGCCGGCCGCAAGACCCCAACGAGAAACCAGGCAGGTTCCGGGACGTTTTGGAGCTTGACTCGGCCGAGAAATCCTGTTGCCCTTTGACACAGGGGGTTATGCTGACTATGTTTAAGCAATGCCCGGCACGGCTTCCCGCCGGGCACCGGAAGTGTGAGTTGGGTTTAGGACCAATACGATGGGCCGGGGTCTTGGGCTTCGAAATCGCGGTATTTTAAGCAGCCCCTGTCTCATGTTTACAAGCCGGGCCGGAACGGGATTTCCCGGCCCGCTCAATTTCTTGCGAAGGAGCAGAATATGGTGGCCTTGAACGGTGCAAAAGAAAAATTTTCAGGAGCGTCCCAGTATGTGCTGGATGAGGAACTGGCCCAGATCGTGAACATTTCCATGGCCGTTGAAATGCCCCTGCTTCTCAAGGGAGAGCCCGGAACGGGGAAAACCATGTTGGCCCACGCCATCGCGGAGGCCCTCGGCATGCGGCTGATCGTCCTCAACGTGAAGTCGAACATGAAGCTGATTGAGGCACTTTATCAGTATGATACGCTTACCCGGCTCAATGACAGCCGCTTCGCCGATTCGAACCGGGATGTCAGCAACATTGAAGACTACATAAAGATGGGGAAAATTGGACAGTCCTTTGTTTCGGACGAAAGGATCGTGCTCCTTATCGATGAAATCGACAAGGCGGACACCGACTTTCAGGACGACATGCTCGATGTGCTCGACCAGATGGAATTCGACATCATTGAGATTGACAAGACCGTTCGGGCAAAACAGAGGCCGGTCATTGTCATTACTTCCAATGCCAAGAAGGATTTGTCCGATCCTTTTCTCGGACGCTGCAATTTCCACCATATCGCTTTCCCGGACGCAGACATGATGAGACGGATTGTCCAGGTGCACTTTCCGGACATCAGCAGAGACCTGATGGAACACACCATCAAGGCATTTTACCAGATGCGGGAATTCCGGGGAGTCGAAAAAAAACCCGCCACCAGGGAGCTGATCAACTGGATCCGCGCCCTCAAGGCCGATCCAGATTTCAAAGTCAAAGACCTGGTAAAGGGAGACATCCCTTATCTCGGAGTGCTGTTTAAAAAGAGCCCGGACTACGCCGTGGCTCGAAACGCGGTCTCCAGGATGAGGCTGTAACCGGAGAGTCCCCGAAACGGCCCGAAAATCTCCGGGAAACAATCAGGATGCCGCTTCGGCGTTCAACCGGCAAAACCACAGAGAGCAAAGGCCCTGACGAAATGTTTGTTCGGTTTTTTTACCTTTTGAGAAATGCGGGGATACCCGTTACGCCCACCTCTTTTCTCACCCTGCAGAAGGCGTTGAGCACGGGCCATATTGCCTCCGTGAACGACTTCTACACGGCCGCCAGGACCATCCTCGTCAAAAGTGAACGGCACTTTGATCTCTACGACCGGATTTTTGCTCACTATTTCGAGGGAGCCGAACTTCCGGAGCCGGACGAAACCGAGCTCTCCGAAGTGGTACAGGCCATGCTCCATGAGTGGCTCAAAAACCCTGAGGCTGTGGCCGACGCCCTGGGGATCGATGAGGAGACGCTGCAGAAGCTCTCCCCGGAGGAATTGGTTCAATACTTTCTGGACCGGCTGAAGGAGCAGACCGAGGAACACCACGGGGGAAACCGGTGGATAGGCACCAGGGGCACCTCACCGGTCGGGCACTCGGGGTACCACCCCGGGGGCATGAGAGTCGGGGGCGTGTCCAGGAACAAGTCCGCCGTAAAGGTGGCCATGGACCGAAGATACCGGGACTATTCCCACGAAGGGCCCCTCACGCAGGCGCAAATGGGCGAGGCTCTCAAGAGGCTGCGGAACATGGTCCCCGCGGGTCCGAAAGACGTGGTCAATGTGGACGAAACCATCTACCAGACCATGAAAAACGCCGGGGAAATCGAGATCGTGTTTGATCGCCACTTGAAGGACCGGCTCAAGGTGATCCTGGCCATCGACAACGGCGGATGGTCCATGGAGCCCCATGTGCCGGTAGTTCAAACCTTGTTTGATTATTCCCGGTCCCAATTTAAAGAAATCAAAACGTTCTTCTTCCATAACACCATTTATGATCATCTCTGGGAAGATCCTCCCAGACTCAAAAAGCCTTTTCGCGTGGACGAATTGGTTCGTTTAGATCCGGAGACCCGCTTCATTATCGTGGGCGATGCCAGTATGGCCCCCTATGAACTCATGTCCCCGGACGGTTCGATTCACATTGAAGAACGAACCCGAATGCCCAGTTATAAAAGACTCCGGTTCATAAAAGAGACATTCCCTCATTCCGTGTGGCTGAACCCTATTATGGCCAAAGAATGGCGCTTTACGCGCACCATCAACACCATCAGGGAAATCTTTCCCATGTTCGAATTGACCATTGACGGACTCGATCAGGCCGTGACCCGTCTGATGAGCAAAAACTGATCCGGTCGCCCCGGCATGAACGATTCAGGCATGATTACATTGACCACTGATTTCGGACTCGATGATCCTTATGTGGGCATCATGAAGGGCGTCATCCTCGGTATCAACCCCAATGCCCGCATCATCGACATCAGCCACGGCGTTCCTCCGGGCGAAATCGCCGTCGGTGCGGCCATGCTTCAAGAGGCCTT
>CAYVUX010000113.1:0-8873 GCA_964455075.1 uncultured Desulfobacteraceae bacterium
GGGTAAGTCCCAGAAAATACCAGCCCGGGAGACTCGGAACAAAGAAAAAGGCTCCGCGTTCCGGAGGGGCGGGACCAGCTACTAATGGACTATTATCCTCCTTTATCCTCGAATCGGCACGTTGTTTGAAGCCAATCGCTGCGCAAAAGAAGTCGTCCCTGCCCATTCGCGAGAAAGAGGGAATTGGACACTTTAACCTTCCAGATCGTATCAAGCTCCAATGGGATATAGGGCAGTAAAGTTCCGGACCGATATGGAAAAGAGCTTGCCTTAAATCCTATTTCGGACGACATCACTGAAAAACAGGAATTCCTAGGAAAAATACGGCTTGCCGAACTGGTTTCGGTGGATTCTTCCCCGGAGAAGCCCCTCTTTGGGATGGGGCGGCTTTTCCTGGTCGGGATAGCCTATGGCGACCATCGCCTCTATCCTCAGGCCTTCGGGTAGACCCAGAAGTTCGGAGATATAGGCTTCGGAGGTTTTGGCGTCGCTGTGCATTCTGTCTCGTATCTGGATCCAGCAGCTTCCCAGACCCATGGAATGGGCGGCCAGATGAAGAAAAATGGCGGCGATCGAACAGTCTTCAATCCAGACGGTGCTTTTCGAAGGATCGCCGCAGACCACAATGGCAAGCGGTGCTCCGGAGAGAAACGAGGATCCGTGCTGTTTGGCTTTCGAGAGTTTCCCGAGGAGATCTTTTTCTGTCACCACCACGAAATCCCAGGGATTGGATCCCATGGAGGATGGACTTCGCAGCGCGGCTTCCACGAGGCGGTCGATTTTGTCCCGCTCCACCGGAGTGTCCTGAAATTGCCGGATGCTCCTTCTCTTTTCGATCAGCGACAGGAACATGATAACCTCCTTTTATCGGAGTATTTTCCGGCAATGTATCTGTCCCTTGGGTACAAGTCAAGCTCCGGGGGCGGCTCTGAGCAGAATCCCTCCCGATCTCATCAAGCCCCCGAATGGCGCTATAGCAGTTTTGCCGCATGCCGGGTTGGAAAAGACAGGCCTCAGTCCTTCTTCGGATGAACGGGAGGGTCTCTATTCGGAGCTCTTTACAGCCTCGGAGGGACGCGGATACCAGCGACTACCGGACAAGGATCCTCCCTCATCCTCATCCCGGCGTCTTATTTGCCTGGATTCAGTGCTGGGAGACGTCGGACGACGCCGATCTTTCCCTTGACCGGCTGAATCATTTTCCATAGTACTGGGGCACGACACCGGCCCCTGACCGGACAATGCATGGAAGGGTTGCCCACCCTGTGGCTTGCCTTCGCCACGCGAAACCTTCAACCCCCGGGACCTGAAAGCAACGATGCGACCGCGAAATCAAACCGTTCGTCAGGAAATGACAGACCTGCTGATGACCCGCGAAATGGGTGCCCGGGACCTTTCGCAAATGCTGGGAATCCAGGAGAAGGAGGTGTACGAGCATCTGCCCAATATAGCGCGTTCCGTGAAGAACCAGGGAAAACGCCTGATCATCCGGCCCGCGTCGTGCCTCGCATGCGGATTTGTGTTCGAGGAGAGAAGAAGGTTCAAACCTCCCGGAAGATGCCCCAAGTGCCGGGGAACCCGGATTGAACGTCCGGCGTATCGCATCCTGTGAGAGGGGTTTCAATGGCATCCGGGATTCGGGGTACGGAGACGTCCTCCGGGGTATCAGCTGGGATCCCTCCCATCCAGCCCCAGAAGCCGGAGAAGGTCCTTCCACTCGGATATCCTGGGAATGCCGGCATCGTGGAAGTCCCCCGGGTCGGAAAGGTATCCCGGAGCAAAAGGCAAATGATGATCCCGCACATATGTGCTGAGGACGGGTTTGAGGCCTGCCTGCTGCGCCCCATGCATGTCCGGTTCAGGGTCGTCTCCCACGAAGACTATGTGACCGGTGTCCAGCCCCAGGTCCCCGACGAGGGCCTCGAATGCCCTGGCATGAGGCTTTCGGTAACCGATCTCGCCGGATATGACGACCGCGTCGAAGAAGCCCGTGAGCCCCAGGTGGTCCAGTATGGATCGGGCCGCCGGTGCGTGGGTGAAATTGGAAAGCAGCCCCAGGCGATATCGCCCCCGAAGCCGCCCCAGCATCTCCCTGGTGCCCGGGATGACCCTGGCGTGGTCCAGGAATGCCGAAAAGTAGCCTTCAACTGCCGAGTCGATCCTTGGGTCTGACGGGAACACAGAGTACCCTTGTTTCATGAGTGCCGCACTGATCCAGATGCTGTTGTGGGTTTCTTTCCCGTCTTTTCGGGATTTTTCCAGGCACTCCAGGGCCGCTTGTCGATGGTCGTCCTGAAACGACCTCGAATCGAAAATGAATCCTCCTTCCCGGAGGCGGTCGAGCAGCCTGTTGAGCGCGTCGGTAAGGGCGTCCCGCTCCACCGTGATCAGCGTGTTAAAAAGATCGAACGATACACTGCGCACTGTTTCCATGATTTCTCTATTATCCAAATCGTTCGCCGAAATGCAATCCCGTAAGGGTTGTCATTTTGGATCCAGCAGCTACAATGAAACAATCCCCGGCCGGCAAATCAGCTGGAGGAGACCCCGGAGGCAGGATCCGGGGATCGAATCGAAGGATCTCCGGAAAGAGAGATCTTCTTCGAAAAGGAGCGTCCGCATATGCTTTTCTATGTGTATTTCGACGGCTACGGAAATGCGAGAAAGGCCATCGGGCAAGAGGAACTTGCCGAGAAATACGACAACGACCGCGGGGAATTTTTAAAAGCCATGGGTACCTTGGGATCGGATCCCGAAGGGGTTCGGACCAGCGGGCACGTGGGCACGTTTCGTTTCGAGAATGAGCGCGAACTCCGGGAAGCTCTGGACACTCTGGGAGACGAAATCGAGGGATTCTACGGGTGTGCCTCGGACAGCCGGCCCTACAACTTCTGAAACCCTGCCAATCCCCCGGTTCTCCATAGCGGGTCATTTGGGTGGATCCCGACGTCCCAGTCTGTGTCGCAGTTCGAAAACGTCATTCCGGACGAACGACGCGAAGCAAAGAGAGATCCGGAATCCGGGAAAACGGTATCATATCGTGAACGTATGGATCCCGGGCTCGCACCCCGTTTCACGGGACTTGGCCGGGATGACGAATTGCGACACAGCCTCGATCGGCTGGACCCCGGCGCCCGGCCTCGATGGACTTCCTAATCGGCCCGGACCAGGAGGACCTGACCCGGAAAGATGGTGGTCCTGGGCGTGAGGTGATTCAACCGCAGAAAATCGGAAAGCTTCATTCGATGCCTTTTGGCAATGAGATAGGGGGAATCCCCCTTTCTTACCTTGTAGGCCCGCGTGTCCATCCGGGAGGCCGCAGGATGGCCTGCCGGAATTCGCAGGGTCTGGCCGACCACCAGGCGGGTTCCGGACAACCTGTTTTCGGCCTGGATCGATTGGACCGTGGTCCGGAATCGCTTGGCGATCCGCCAGAGGGAGTCTCCCTTTTGCACGATGTAATTCACGGGTTCACCCGGCTTGCCCCCGCTTTCCGAGGCGTCTGAGATTCTTCCCAGGGAAGCATATCTTTTCTTTACAGGGACTTTCAGCGTCCAGCCGGCCCGAATGAAATGGCTGCTCCTGAGACCATTGAGGGCTACAATATCCCGGACCCTGCTTCCGTACCGCGCTGCGATCACTGAGAGGGTCTCTCCCCTTCTCACTCTGTGCTTCACATACTCCGGAACCGGGGGGTGCCAGGTGGGGATTTCGTCGATCTTTGCAAGAAGCAAGTCCTTTTTACCCGCCGGCACCTTCAACGTGTAGGGTCGGGGAGGCGTCGTTTCGTGTCTCAGCTCCGGGTTCATCTCTTCCAGATCTCCAAAGGCTACCGAGAGGTGGTCTGCGACGGTCTTGAGGTGAACCTGCTTATCAATCGCGACCTTGTCCGCGACGATTTCCTCCTCCAGGGGCGGCAAAGAAAAGCCGAACGCCTCCGGATCTTTGAGGATGTGCAGCACGGCGAGGAACCTGGGGAAGTAAAACGCGGTCTCTCGCGGAAGCTTGTTGTAAAGGTCCCAGAAGTTATCCAGGTAATTAATCCTTTGGGTCCGGATGTACCTCAAAACGCGGCCTTCGCCGCAGTTGTATGCAGCCAGGGCGGTGGCCCAATCGCCGAAAATCTGATGCAGTTCCTTGAGGTAATCAATGGCGGCCCGGGTGGATTTTTCGGGGTCCATTCTTTCGTCCACCCACTGATCTCTCTTGAGGCCGAATTTGTATCCCGTTGAGGCGATGAATTGCCACAAACCCAGGGCCCTTGCCCGGGAAAAAGCCCTCACTTTGAATCCGCTTTCAATGAGAGGCAGCCAAGAGAGCTCCTCGGGAAGCCCCGCCTCCTTGAGGGAGTGCAATATGGCGGGTCTGTACTTTCCGGAACGTGCGTAGGCTGCCAGAAAAAAATCCCTCTCCCTCCCTTTAAACTGAGAAATGGCCTTTTCTACGTGTTCGTTCATCACCAGAGGAATTTCATTATGATTCCCATTGGCAACGGTAAAGCGGGATGAGTAGACTTCGATAACCCTTTTGGCAATGGTGTATCTCAAGTCCTCTCTCTGCTGCAGAATGTCCGGATTCTCCTCGGGATCAACCTCCAGGATGAGAGCGTAGCCCTGGTCCAGAGCGTCAAGAGCGTTTTCCAGTTCACCGCGCTCCCAGAAATCATACGAGGCTTGGCAGAATTCCAGGGCGGAGTCGAGGAGTTGCTGGTCGGATTTCTTCTGGGGTTTCGAGCCCTCCTGGGGCGGGGAGGTCTTGGAGGCAAATTGCGAAGAAGGACCTTCTCGACCCTCAGCCGGATCCTCTAAGGGGCCGGGGTCCTCTTCGGATGCGTCCCGGATGTGCTCTTGGCCCGGCATGGTTTCAGGGCTTCGTGGGAGAAGTGCGGTCTTTGCCCCTGGCGCTGCAGGAGTCTCCCCAGAGACGTGCCCCGCATCGGCGCCGGCGGATTCGTCTACAGCAGTTTCGTCGGTCTCTGCGGATACTGCCGTGTCTTCCGCGTGCAAGGACCCTGAATGTTCCTGCGTCTGCAGGGCCTTGGGGGTTTTCCGAGGGTCCGGCTCCTCGAGTGGAGCCTTATAGAGCTGCGGGATGCAGCCGAACAGAAAAAAGACAAGGGCAAAGACAAGAACAAACCCAGCAAAATGCACACATGATGGCTTTTTCATAGGTATCCAACCGGCGAATAGAGCTCTTCAGTAAGGGCTCGGTTTGATCGCAGTATCGAGGTCACAAGTTCGGTTCCCTCACAGCGGGGCAAGGTACAGGCGCATGCAGCAAAATCTCAAAATTCTCAATTCGCGCTTCAGGCTTCGGGCCGACATCGTGCAAGGAAACGGCTTTTCATCGGAAACCTGGCGTCCTTTACGGTTTTTCTCAAGAGGCATTCTACAGTCCCTGGATTTACACTCTGTGCTGGGTCAGGGAGTATAGAAGAAGTATCACGGCGGGTCAAGTGGAACCGTCCCGGCGATCCGGCCCGCGTTTCTGGAGATCCTGTTGCGGCTTGTGTTTTGTAAGGAGAAGGCGAAACAGGGCGTTCTTTTCGTTCAGACCCGGATCCGCCGTGACGGCTTCCATGAGATCTCGAAGTACTCTTCCGACCCGCGGTCCCTGGGCGATGTCCAGCGTCGCCATGACTTCCCTTCCGTCAATGGCGAGGTCCCGGATATGGACAGGAGCGGACCGTCCAAGTTCGTGTTGAATCCGGGCTTCAAGTTGTGCCAGGAGCTTGAGGTCCTCGGCGGTGTCTGTGCCGTGGGCCAAAAGATCGGCGCGGCGAAGCTCCAGGAGGTCCCATAGCGCCTCGCGGCCGACCCGCCGGATCAATCGTCTTACAGCCGCATCGCTCCACTGCGATTGATAATCGATCATGTGATGCCGGACCAGGTGTGCTACTCTTCGGGAAAAGGCGTTGCTGAGACGAAGCCTCTTCATGATTTCCAAAGACAGCTCTTCGCCTTTCCTTTCGTGCCCATGAAATCGCCATTCCTTCCCCTTTCGTTCAAGAACCCTGGGCTTGGATACGTCGTGGAGAAGGGCCGCCATGCGAAGGTGTTTCAACGGTTTCACCCGGTCCACCGTCTCCATAATATGCACAAATATGGTGTGTCGATGCTTGGAGTTTTGCCTTTTTCGGTATCCTTCCATGAGTTCGGGGAGGAAGTGTCTCAGCAAGCCGGTCCCGGCCAGAATCCGCAGGCCTGTGGAGGGCTTCGGCGACATGAGGAGCCTGAACAGTTCATCGCGGATCCTTTCGACGGCCACGGTCCGGAGAAGAGAAGACTGCTCCTTAATCGCCTCAAGCGTGCCCGCTTCGATCCGGAATGCAAACTCGGCCGAAAGGCGCGCGGCCCGAAGGAGCCGCAGCGGATCCTCCCGAAACCTTGATTCCGGGGAAAGCACGGCCTTGATGAGTTTTCTATCGATGTGGCTGCGGCCTGAATAGGGGTCCAGGATGGCGTGGTTCCCAGGGTTGTACGCGAGGGCGTTTATGGTGAAATCCCTGGATGCGAGATCGGCCTGGATGGAGTTCGAGGCCCCCCTGAAAGAGGTCACATCGCATACGTACGCATTGTGGAGGAACGTCACAGTGCCGTGGCCCGGCATGAAATGTCGCAAGTCATGAAACAGACTCTGAATCTCCTCGGGACTAGCGGAGGTGGCCACGTCCCAGTCGGTGGATGCACGCCCCATGAAGGCGTTCCTCACGGCCCCGCCCACCACATAGGAGCTGTGGCCGGCCTGTTCAAGCCTCCGTAGGAGGAAATGCACGAATTCGGGAAGCTCTATCATGGTGTTCGCAAGGAAGGCCCCGTGAACAGCCAGAAGACCGGTTCGCAGTCCCGGAGGCCTGAATCGTTTTCCTGCGTGTCCGGATTCGTAAAGCGGCCTGCCGAGTGATGCCGGAGTTCAGCGGGCGTTTTCCTCCAGGTGCTGCGTTACGACTTGGCGTAGCTGTGGAGTCCTGCCAGGTAGTTTACACCTAAATAGGTAAAAAGAACGCAAGCAAAGCCGACAAAGCAAAGAACGGCGATTTTTTTCCCGGTCCAACCTCGGACCATCCTGGAGTGCAGCACGGATGCGTACACGAGCCACGTAATGAGAGACCAGGTCTCTTTGGGATCCCAGCTCCAGTAGCTTCCCCACGCCGAGTGTGCCCAAACGGAACCCGTAATGATCCCCAGGGTGAGCATGAGAAATCCGATCACGACCATTTGGTAGTTCAGTACATCCAGAATGTCCGCTCTCGGGATCACCTTCAAAAACAGGCTGCTCTGATCGCCCTTGTGCCTGCGTTTCAAAAGGTACATGATACTCAGGCCGAAAGACAGCCCAAAGGCGGCATACCCGAAGAAACAGGTGATCACGTGGGCGATCAGCCAGTTGCTCTTAAGCGCGGGAATGAGGGGAGCGATCCGGCTGTTGATGTTGGGAGAATAGGAGGCGTAGGCCATGGCCAAGAATGCCAGCGGCATGGCAAATGCCCCCAACGTTCGGTTCTTGGTTCTCCACTCCACAATGAGATAGAGAAGAACGATGGTCCAGGCAAAGAAAATGAGCGACTCATAAAGGTTGGAAAAGGGGGCGTGCCCCATGCCGAGCTGGTAGGATTCGATCCATCTCAGCGCAATGGCAAAGGTGTGGGCAGCCAATCCGAACGCCGAAATCGCGGTGCCCAACCGCCCCAGGATCTGTTTTCCCATGACCATCATCAGGAGATAGAGCATGAACGCGGCAAAGTACACGAAGGTGATATAGCTCAGGATGATCGGGCTAAGCATGGCGATTCTTCCTCTCCTCGAGCGTTTCCCTTATCTTTTCCGTTAGTTGGACGAGCTCCCTTTCAAGACCCACGGGGTTCTTGTTGGATGTTCCGGAAACGCTGACACGGGTGCCCTTGCCGCACTCGATCAGCCGCACCCTGATTTTTCTGTGGGACGTGAAAAAAGTGACCACAAGTCCGGCAACCATTAGAAAGCAGCCGGCCCAGACCAGGGGAACTCCGGGGTCCTTGTTCACCTGCAGCCCTGTATAGTAACGTGTTTCGAGCTCCTCAAGGTAGAATGTATACGGCTCGAAACCCGAGGCGTTAAGCACAGGGGCTTTCAACATTTCCGGAGGGAAGCGCTCCTTTAAGATTTCCGGGTGCTTAAACACCCAGAACTGGGTTCCTTTCCCTTGGTTCGGCCGGATTTCCACAAGGGCCGCAGGCCCCATGACGCCCTTGAGGTTCCCGCTCACATCCAGTACCTGGAACCGGCCCTCGTTTCCGGGGAGGGTCACGGGTTTCCCCACGGAGATCTCGTGCGTGGTAGTTTGGTTTTCGCTGGATCCGCGGACAAGACGGAGCCGAACGGATTCTCCGGGAATCGTTCCGTAACTGGATTGGTAAAAGGTGACCCCGTGGAAACGGGCGGGATGATTGACGAGTACGCTGCTCTGCTGGACCCTTTCCCCGTCTTCGAAAAAAACCAGCTCCGAGCGGTATTCCTTCGGTGCCCCGCTTTCATAGAACTCCACCGAGAACTCGTCGCACTGAACCTCGAATCCCAGACCGAGAGGGGTTCTGTTCTTTACCAGGCGAACGGTGTCCGCGCGATCCCCCTCGGCAATATTGAGGTAGGCCTCGAAGCCCAGAAAAGATCCCACCATGCCGCCCATGAGGATTACCAGGACGCTCAGGTGGATCAGGTACACCCCGAAATGCGAGTAGCGTCCATGCTCGGTGATGAAAAAATGGGCGCTGTCCCTGCTTTTTTCCCGAACCTTCCGAAATCGCTCTCGAAGACGGTCTGCCACCAGGCCGGACGCTTCAACAAGTCCTGCCTGAGTCACAAATTCCCGATCTTCGGGCAACCCGGTGAAAGGCT